>NZ_JBHSTW010000009.1:0-62064 GCF_042660305.1 Rothia nasimurium | reverse complement strand
GTGAGCTTCGTGCTCGCATAGGAGATGCTCCCCATTAGTTGGTGACTGTTTTTTAGTAGTCCAACTTATGGGGAGCAGTTCAATACCAGCGGGGCTTGTTTTGTGCGCCCTGTGGGGCTCGAACCCACGACCCACGGATTAAAAGTCCGATGCTCTACCAACTGAGCTAAAGGCGCATCCACTGAGTAAACTCAGCGCCTTCCACTATACACCCCGTGACGCAAAGCTCCAAAAACCCGGCCGCGGCAAGCGTCCGCCCCATTACCGTGCTCTAATAGCTGTGTGAACGCACTCCTGCACAGCCCCCTCACCCACTACGCCGCAGCCCTGCTGCTCTTCGTTGGCCTCACCACAGCCCTGCTTGCCACCCAGAAGATCCAGCTCCGCTGGCAGCCCTATATCTCGATTCTGCGGGCCTGCCTACAGCTTGCCATCATTGCCCTCCTGCTACAGGGCATCCTGGCCGCCCCCTGGGCGCTAGTGATCTTCGTCGCCCTCATGCTCACCACCGCCACCATCACCTCCGGCAAGCACAGCAAACAGCTCCACCGGGGCCTGGCAGCAACCGCGCTATCCATCACTCTAGGTGCCCTCCTTGCTGTCCTGCTGATTTTCGCCCTTGGCTTGGTGCCCTACTCCACCCAAAACCTGGTAGCGGTTGCTGGCATCATCATTGGCGGAACCATGACCATCACAACCCTCACAGCACGCAACTTCACCACCCTCACAGCTGCCCGTCAGGGGGAGATTGAGGCCTGGTTAGCCCTGGGGGCCACCTCCCCTGCTCGCCGCCCAGCTCCAAATCGCCGTCCTGGCAGGCCAAACCCTGGCAGGAACCATTGCGGCCTTGCTCCTGACCAGCATTATCACCCGCACCCGAGTTTTACCTCTCAGCGCATAGCCTTTCGCTGAGTACCTCAGCAGTTCTACACTGGTAGGCATGCCTTCTGACGCCCGCTTCCACCGCCCCGTCCGCCTCTCCACCGAAAAGTTTGAACGCTACCAGGGGGCTGGCAGCCCAGAAGACCTCGCAACTGCCGCCCAGGCGTCCGCCCGCGCCCTACTAGCCCGCGGACGCGCCAACGAAGACCCCTCCGTCACCAAGCGCCTGGTGCACTACACCGACGAATTCGGTATAGAAGCTGTCGCCGAACTCTGGTCGCGGGCTGCCCCCGTGACCATCGCCGGTGCCCTCTGGCGCATCTACGCCCTGCGCGGCGTCATTCGCGCTAATTCTCAGCTCATGAGCCACTACTACGAGCGCGGCATGCACTCCAGCTACCTCGCTCAGGCCCTGGCCGGGGTGCCCTCGCCGCCTACTGCTGACGAAATCTGCGCCACCGTCGATGCAATTCTGGCAGGCGCCTACACCGGCGACTTCGACGTTGCCCTCAACCGCTTTGCGGCTTTCTGCCGCGTGCTGGCTTTGGGGCAGGACGATGTCGCCCTGGAGCTAAGGCACGGCCAGCGGGTCTCACCCAGGGGCGGGCACCCCGATGAGGTGACCGAGCTACACCGCCCCTCAGCCGAGGTGCGCGACGAGGCCGCTGCGCGGGCCGTCCGCCTGCGAACCGCTGCCCGTAGGCTCACCGGAACCGCGCGCGAGCTCGAAGAAGCCGCCCTCAACTGGCGGGCTGGAACTCTCGACTAAAGGCCGCGGCAGCACCTCTCCGACAGGTAAAACAGCCTGGAGCACCGCCCGGGGTTGACACCGCTGACGAACAGGAGAATGATGGATACCAAGATGTCAGGCTGCTAATAGGTAGCCCCGGGCTCCAAATCTTTAGCCGCTTCGAGCGGCCTTCCGCCGAGAGGCGCTCCCAGCCTGACATCGCTAAACTTCATACCGCAGTTGCCGGGCTCCGCCTCCCTTTCCACGAGGCAGGCAGCCCGGCTTTTGCGTCCGCCCGCATTACAGGCGAGCGCCACCCCGTTAACCTTGGCGCGGTACCATAAGCTCAGCACCTGCCCACCCGCCCACACCCAGGAGAGCTGGCCCATGCTCCAACGCATGTTCCCCCAAGAAAACACCTCGCTGACCGCCCTCGCCGCGCTCTCAGAACAGGTCACCGGAGCAGCTGCCCTGCTCTCAGAAATGGTGGGCTCCCCCGAAGACCGCTACCCGGAACTTCTGGAACGCACCCTCACCCACGAGGCCGCAACCCTCGACATGCTGCACACCACCATGACCGCTGTGCGCAGCTCCTTCTCAACCCCTATTCCCCGCGAAGATATCTATACCCTGGCTGTTTCACTCAACAACGTCGTTGAAAAGCTCACCTCAGCAGCTAACATTCTGCATCTCTACCACATCGTGCGTTTCTCCCCCAAGGCCGCGACCCTGCTCGACCTCATCCAGCGCCAGGCAGTGCTCACCACCGAAATCATCCCCAAACTCAGCACCCTGCGCGACCTCGATGACTACTGGATCACCATGCTCCGCATCACCAAACAGGCCGTGCGCATCGCCGAAGAATACGATGCAGACATCCAGGACCGCTACAAGCAGACCCGCTACCTGCAGACCACCCGCTTCGTGCACAAGCTCATTGAGGCGTCCGAAGCCATGCGCACCGTCGCCACTGAAATCGGCCGCATCATCGTGCAGGAATCCTAGTGACCCTCACCCTCTTTGCCCTCAGCTGCCTGGCCCTAATCGCCTTCACCTTCGTCACAGGCTTTCACGACGCCCCCAACGCCACCGCCATACCCGTCAAAACCAGGGCACTCACCCCTAAAATAGCCCTGCGCACCAGCGCCCTCTTCAACGCTATCGGCATGGCCATCACGGGTATCATGCTGGGCTCCGTCACCACCCACTGGCTGACTGTGCCCCACAACAACACCGGTCTGGGGCTCATTCTTACAGCCCTCATCTCAGCTATTATCTGGGGCATTATTACCTGGTGGTTCCGCATTCCGTCGTCCTCCACCCACGCCCTCATCGGGGGTCTTGCCGGTGCCGCCTGGGCAGCCCGCGCCACCGATCTCGGCACCTCCACCCCCTTCTCTGAACCCCTCACCACCTTCCTTTTCGTACCCCTTATCCTGGCCCCCATCGTCCTCTTCATCCTCGCCTGGGCAGCGGTTTTCCCCTTCTACGGCCTGCTCCAACGCTCCTACCCCTCCACCGTCAACCGCTTCTCCCGCAGCGTCCTCTCCCTCGCCAACTCTCTGATCTCCCTCATTCACGGAATCCAAACCGGACAGCGCGCAGTCGTTATCTACGCTGTTCTCCTACTCTCCGCCGGGCTCGAAGTACACCCCACCACCTACATCATCTCCGCCCTCTTCCTTGCCATGGTGCTGGGTTTCGGCACCGCCCGGGGCAGCTCCCGCATCGGCTACACCTTCGCGCACCAGATGGTCAAGGTTGACCCCTTCCGCGGGGCCGTTGCCCAAAGCTCAACCGCACTGGCCATGGTGCTCCTGCAGTTCTTCCTCAACACCCCGGTCTCGTCCTCCCACCTAGCGGCCTCCGCCGTCCTCGGCTCAGGGGTCAACCAGCGCTTTGCCGCCGTGCGCCACAAAATTGTGCTCCGCATAATCCTGACCTGGCTTATCACCATGCCAGCCTGCTTCGTCCTCTCTGCAATCCTCTTCCTAGCGCTCTCCCCCCTGCTGTAGCGCTCCCACCGCAAACAATGCGAGACTAGACTGTATATAAGAAACCACTCGCACCACCTCAAAGCTGCCCACCAGGCACGGGCACATCGGAGCGCTCCCCCGTAGCGCACCCACGCTTTGTGAAAGGAAACCGCTAATCATGCCTCGCATTCTTGTGCTCGCAGACCTAGGGCAGTCTGTGTACCACGTTGGCGACGAAGCTATGGGCATCGCAACCGCCGCTGAGCTCACCCGCCGCGGCTACGAAGTCTATATCGCTACCCGCTCTGTTGAGCACTCCCAGGCCTACATCGGCACCGCTACCGGCTATATCAAGACTCTCGATTTCCCGGTTCCCCCTGCCGAACGCGAAATTTTCTTGGGCCAAGTCAGACAGCATCTGGGAGGCCACCCCGCCGCTGAAAATATCACCACCTTTGTACGCCAGGTAGCCGACATGGACGGCATCGTGATTGCCGGTGGGGGCAATATGAACTCAGCAACCGGGCACCTGCTCTACGAACGCGCCGCCTACGCTCTGGTAGCCCAGGCCCACGAGATTCCCCTGGTTATCTCTGGCCAGTCGGTAGGGCCGGTGCTCACCGATGCCGACGCCGAGACCCTGCGTGATATGCTCTCGTCAGCCCAGCTCGTGGGCATGCGGGAACGCTTCTCCCAGGCCTGGGCGCGTAACGCGGCTATCGACTCCCACCTGATTGTGGACGACGCCACTTTCTACCAGCATCAGAAGCGCTCCCTACCGGGCCGTCCGGTCGTTGATCTACCCGAACACTACATTTGCGCTACTTTCTCAGGTCTTGCCCCGGGGCAGGCCCGGGTTATTGGGCAGCTGCTTGACGATATGCACCGCGAATACGGCCTGCGCACCGTCTTCCTGCCCCACATGGGCGAGCCCCTGACCGACCAGGGCGATGTGGCGGTGCACGCCGAGATTGCCTCGCACATGTTCTCCAATCCCGTGCAGCTACCCATGGTGCACGCGGACGACGCCGTGCAGGTTCACCGCGGCGCCTTCATCGCGGTCTCTACCCGCTACCACCCCGGCGTCTTCTCCCTCTCAGCGGGTGTTCCCTTTGTGGCCCTGTTGCCCGATGCCTTCACCGATATGCGGGTGCGCGGCATGATGGAACAGTACGGGGCTGAAAACTACGCTATTCCCCTGGCTCTGCTCAACTCTGATGCCCCGGCTGAAGCCCTGCACGAGGTCATTCAGCTGCGCAATGAACTCTCTGAAACCCTGCTGGCGCGAGCCGAACAGCTCCGCGGTTTCTCCGCCAGCTGGTGGGACGCCGCCTCCCACGTCCTCCTGCACGGAGCAGAGCAGGCTGCCCCGGCCGTCCGCGAGCTGGGCAACACCCCCACCATCTTTACCGGCGAGTGGAACATAACCAATCTGCTAGTGCGCGACGATATTGCCGAGATTTCACTGGCGGCTGCCCGTGCCAGTGCAGAGACCGACCGGGCCCTCTCCTGGGACTACCAGCGTCTACTCCAGCGCGACCGGGCCCAGGCTCGTGCCGATGAGCTAGAGCGTCGTAACGCCGAGCTGGCTGACTCCCTCATTGAGGCCGAAGAAAACGCCACCCTGCGCGGCTGGATGCGCCGCAAGATGCGCGGCGAGTAGCCAAGCACCGGCAGATACGCAGCACCCCGGTATAAGCCGGAGTGCCACACTAAAAAGCCGCCCGACCCCGTCCTTTCCAGCAGCGAAAGGAGTTACGGGGCCGGGCGGCACACACATTCCCATGGTGTTCCCTCCCCCGCACAGCTACGGGGTGAGGGAAGTTTTGTAGGCCCGCTTAGAGCGGGCGCTAGCGGGGCGCTAGGCTTAGCCGAAGCGGCCTGAGACGTAGTCTTCGGTAGCCTTCTGGCTGGGGTTGTTGAAGATTTCCTGGGTGGGGGCGTACTCGATGAGCTTGCCGGGCTTGCCGGTACCCGCAATGTTGAAGAAGGCGGTCTTGTCTGAGACGCGGGCTGCCTGCTGCATATTGTGGGTCACGATGACGACGGTGAAGTTTTCCTTGAGCTCGTTGATAAGGTCTTCAACGGCCAGGGTTGAGATGGGGTCAAGAGCGGAGCAGGGCTCGTCCATGAGGATCACATCGGGCTTGACCGCGATGGAGCGGGCGATGCACAGGCGCTGCTGCTGGCCGCCGGATAGGCCTGAGCCGGGCTTATCGAGACGGTCCTTGACCTCGTTCCAGAGGTTGGCGCCGCGCAGGGAGGACTCGACCAGCTCGTCTGCATCGGTCTTGGAGATCTTGCGGTTGTTGAGCTTGACGCCCGCCAGCACGTTTTCGCGGATGGACATGGTGGGGAAGGGGTTGGGGCGCTGGAAGACCATACCGATCTGGGAGCGGACGACCACGGGGTCAACACCCTTGCCGTAGAGGTTTTCGCCGTCGAGCAACACCTTACCTTCAACGCGGGCACCGGGGATAACCTCGTGCATGCGGTTGAGGGTGCGTAGGAAGGTTGACTTGCCGCAGCCTGAGGGGCCGATGAAGGCGGTGACAGTGCGGGGTTCGATTTCCATGGAGATGTCTTCTACCGCGAGGAAGTCGCCGTAGTACACGTTCAGGTTTTCAACGTCGATACGCTTTGACATGGAGTTTTCCTTTTTCTAAAAGTCTTGTGGGGGCCGGTGGGTGCGCTAGGCTGGTGCGCTGCTGGGTTTATCGGCCGGTCTTGGGGGCGAAGATCTTGGCGATGGCTCGGGCGATGAGGTTGAGTACCATCACGATGATGATTAGGATCAGTGCGGCAGCCCAGGCACGGGTCTCTGAGACCGAGGCGGCGGTGGGGCTGGTGGGCGTCATGATCTGGTAGTAGATGTAGGTGGGCAGGGTTGCCATCCAGCCGCTGAAAGCGCTCCAGTTGATGGAGGTGACGAAGCCTGCGGTCACCAGGATGGGGGCGGTTTCGCCGATGACGCGGGCGATGGCCAGGGTCACGCCCGATGCGATACCCGAGATAGCGGTGGGGATAACGACCTTCATGATGGTACGCCACTTACGGACGCCCAGGGCGTAGGACGCCTCGCGCAGTTCGTTGGGCACGATACGCAGCATTTCTTCGGCGTTACGCACCACGGTGGGGATCATGAGGACGGACAGGGCGACCGCAGCCACCAGGCCCATACGGTTCATGGGGTTACCTGATACCAGGGCGAAGAAGGAGGCCGCGAAGAGGCCCGCCACGATGGAGGGGATGCCGGTCATGACGTCCACGAAGAAGGTGATGGCTTTGGAGAGCCACTTGCCCTGGCCGTATTCCACCAGGTAGATAGCGGTGAGCAGGCCGATGGGGACCGAGATGACGGTGGCCAGCAGGGTAATTTCGAGGGTACCGATGATGGCGTGATAGATACCGCCAAACACAGGGCCTTCGCCGGCAGCAGCGGCGTTATCGTGTACGCCGGTGACACCCTTCATAGAGGTGCTCAGGAAGTTACCTGACAGGCCGGGGATACCCTTGGCGAGTACGGTGTAGAGCACCGAGACCAGGGGGATGAGGGCCACCAGGAAGGTGCCGTAGACCAGGTAGCGGGCGAAGGCGTCCTGGCCCTTGCGCTTGCCCTCGAAGGAGGTGACGGCCAGGGGGCCGGCAATCACGAAGATGATGCCTGCAAAGAGGGCGAAGGTTGCGATGGAGAAGCCGGTAAGGGCACTGGCGGCGGCGCCCAGAATCAGGGAGCCTGCGCCGACGGCCAGGGGCAGCCACTTGGGGGCCTGGCGGCTGGCGAAGCGGGATGAGGTGGTAGCTACAGACATTAGTTAGCTCCTGAGAAGTCCTTGTAGCGGGCCACGATCATGCGGGCCAGGATGTTGACGATGAGGGTGATGACGAAGAGCACCAGACCTGCGGCGATAAGCTCTGACATGCGCAGGCCGTAGGCCTCGGGGAAGTTGAGGGCGATCTCTGAGGCGAAGGTCTGGTTCCCGGACTTGATGATGGAGGCGGTCAGCGGGCCGGACGCCAGTACCAGGGTCACTGCCATGGTTTCACCGAGGGCACGCCCCAGGGCCAGCATGACGGAGGAGATGATGCCGGTGCGGGCGAAGGGGAAGACGGTCATGCGAATCATCTCCCAGCGAGTGGCACCCAGACCCAGGGCTGCTTCTTCCTGCAGAGTGGGAGTCTGGATGAAGATTTCGCGGCACATAGAGGTGATGATGGGCAGAATCATGATGCCCAGGACGATGCCCGCGGTCAGGATGGTCTTACCGGTCTGTGAGGCGGGGCCTTCGAAGATAGGGATGAAGCCCAGGTAGGTGGCCAGCCAGTCGTAGAAGGGCACGATTTTGGGGGCCAGTACCGAAGCGCCCCAGGCACCGAAGATAACGGAGGGGATAGCGGCCAGCAGGTCGATGACGTAGCCGATGCCCTTAGCCAGCTTGCGGGGGGCGTAGTGGGAGATGAACAGAGCCACGCCGATGCCGATAGGGGTTGCCAGGAGCAGGGCAATGGTCGAGGCGATGAGGGTGCCGATAGTCAGCGGGATGATGTACTGGATGAAGCTGCCGCTGGTGAGGTCTGCTGGGTCTGCGGTGAAAACCGGCAGGGCCTGGGCGACCAGGAAGATAGCGACAGCTGCCAGGACGATAAGAATAAGGACGCCGGCGCCGAGGGAGATACCCGAGAAGATTTTATCTGCCGCCGGGTTTCCTACATCGGGAAGGTCCTTGGTTTTCGCGCGGGCGCTGCTGGTGCCCGACTGCGGTGCTGCTGTGGTTGACATGGGAATGTGAAACCTTTGTCGTTTTGACGCGGTTCAAGGTGCGGCCGGGTGGGAGACCTGGCCGCACCTTGATGAACGCGGTGTTACTGGGTAACGGTGATGGATTCGATAGCCTTCTGGGCGTCAGCGGTCAGTGCACTGGTCAGGGGGGCTGAGTGGGCTGCGTCAGCGGCGTCCTTCTGGCCCTGCTCGGAGACTACGTAGTTCTCGTAGGCCTTGACCAGGGTGACGTCGTCTTCTGAGGAGTAGCCGGAGCAGACGATGTGGTAGGAGACCAGAACAACGGGGTAGGCGGTGGAGTCATCGGGGGTGCGGTTGATGTTGATCGCCATATCGTTCTCGTTCATGCCGCCGACGCGCTCTGAGAGTTCAACGGTCTTGGCAGCGGCTTCTGCTGACAGTTCAACGTAGGAGTCGCCAACCTTGACGTTGACCTTGCCCAGGTCGCCGATGGCTGAGGCGTCCGCGTAGGTGATAGCACCCTCGGTGGATGAGGTGGTGGAGACAACACCGGAGGTACCCTTATTGGATTCACCGGCATACTGGGAAGGCCAGTTGCCGTCTGCTTCTACGTCCCAGGCGCCGTTAGAGGCGGCAGCCAGATATTCGGTGAAGTTCTGGGTGGTGCCGGAGTCATCCGAGCGGTGGACGACGGTGATCTTGGTATCGGGCAGGGTAACGCCTTCGTTCTGTGAGGCGATAGCGGCATCGTTCCAGGTGGTGATTTCGCCCTTGAAGATCTTGGCGATGGTTTCGCCGTCCAGGTTCAGTGATGAGACGCCGGGCAGGTTGAAGGCTACGGCTACGGGGGAGATGTAGACGGGGATGTTGATGGCGCCGCCGTCGCCGCATACCTCCTTGGACTGTTCCCATTCCTCAGCCTTGAGAGCGCGGTCTGAGCCGGCAAACTTAGCGCCACCAGCGAGCAGGGCCTCGCGGCCTGCACCGGAGCCGTCCGGTGAGTACTGTACGGTGCCGCCCAGGTTAGCGAAACCGGTTTCCCAAGCGGTGATTGCTGCCTGCTGGGATGAGGCGCCGACGCCGGTCAGGGGGGTGGAGGGCAGGGAAGCTGCGCTGGAACCTGCGTCTGAGGAGGTGGCAGTGCCGGTTGCGTTGTCTGAACCGCAAGCGGTGAATGCGAGTGCGCCTACAGCTGCAAGTGAGCCCCAACGAGCAAGTGACTTAGCCTTCACAGGTGATTTCCTTTGAGTTTGTGTGCCCTACCCTGTCTCGTGTGAGACGGTGAGTAGGAAGGGAACGGTGTCTAACGCATCTGACTTTAGGAGCGTTAGGTAGCAGGTGGGCTAGCAGTGGGTGAACGGTGGGTGAACAGGGGGCGCACAGTTAGGGTTAAGGACGCCGGCGGTCGAGTTGAGGCCGCGGGTTTAGAATAGTGGGTATGGGTTTTGGTCAGCAGGTTAAAAGTTTAAAGAAGCGAGCTCGGGATCATAGTCGCCTGGGCTGGCAGCGTATGAAGGACGGCTTTTTCCAGTCTCTTCAGATTGTGGTCTCGGGTATCGGGGCCTATCTTTTTGCGGAGAAGGTGCTGGGGCATACCGAACCGATTTTTGCGGCAACCGCTGCCATTGTTTCTCTGGGTTATATCACCGGCGCTACCCACGCCCGCCGCATCCTTGAGGTGTCGTTTGGTGTGACCCTGGGTATCTTGATGGGTGACATGATGATGCTGGCCCTGGGTCGGGGCATCTGGCAGGCAGGGCTTGTGATGTTCCTGTCTATTATGCTGGCCCGTTTTTTGGATAACGGTATTATTTTCACGATTCAGATGGGTCTGCAGTCCTGCCTGGTGGTCTTGCTCCCGCCGAATGTTGACGGGCCTTTTGCCCGAAGCCTAGACGGTATTGTCGGTGGCCTGTGCGCTTTCTTGCTCATGTTCCTCTTCCCTAAAGACCCGCGTCGCATCCCGCGTGAGAATGCCCGCACGATGATGGGGGCTTTTGCTGCGGTCTTCCGCGATGCCGGTGAGGCGATGGAGCACTACGACGGCAAGGAGGCCTGGCATGCCCTGGCGTCCGCCCGTCGTCTACAGCCTCTCTATAACACCTGTGAGAAGGACATTATTACTTCAAAGGGCATGGCCCAGCTGGCCTGGACTGGCCGGTCTCATATGAAGGAGCTCGACCGCTATTCCCAGGCCCTGAGCAAGATTGACTACGCTATCCGCAACACCCGGGTGCTTAACCGCCGACTCGCTTCAACCATCAATAACGTGCATATTTCGCAAGAGGCTATCACCTCTATCGCTGAGGCGCTCAAGAGTATTGGTGACGCGGTGGAGGCGCTGGGTGAGGGTATGTCTGCCCCCGATGCGGACGTCCGTACCGAGCGGAAGATGAAGGCCCGCCGTGATCTCTCACATCTGGCTGGTCGCCTGGAGCCGCACATGATGGGTGTGCGCACCATGGAGGCTGAGGCCCTGGTGCTGATGCTCCGCCCTCTGGTGGTCGACCTTTTGGAGGCTTCGGGCCTGACCCACCAGCAGGCGGTCGATATGCTGGTGCCCCTGGGTGATTCCATGACGGAGCACGCCCCCACCACTACGATGCTCCCGGTGCAGGCTGATGCGGACGCCGGTGGTCAGCAGGGTTCCCAACGGCAGCGGGTGGAGCAGAAGCACCGGGACGATACCCGTCAGCTCACCACGGTTCTTCGCGCAAAAGACCGCGCCCCCATTCGGGAGATTCGCGAAGCCTCGGTACGCGACCCCCGCAGTATGCCTGCCGTACCGCCTGCGGGAACCGGGGCGGACGCGTCCGCCCAGATGCTCGACAGCGCCGCTAGGGTTGAGAAGCAGCAGGCCCTGAACACAGCCCAGCTGACCGTAATCGAGCAGAACCTCACGAAGGAGAAGGGCGACTAGCCCTGGCCGGGGAAGAGCAGGGCCAGAGCCTCCCCCAGTGAGGCGACCTCGCGTACCGACACCCCGGCGGGTACATCACCCACACCGGCCGGTGAGGCAGGCACAATCACGTGGGTAAAGCCCAGCCTCCCGACCTCGGCGATACGCTGGCGGATGCCGGGAACAGCTCGTACCTCACCCGCGAGACCGACTTCGCCAAAGACCGCCAGCTTGCGGGGCAGGGGCTTATCTTGGGCGGCGGAGGCCAGGGCGATGACGCAGGCCAGGTCGGCCGACGGCTCAGAAATCTTAGCCCCGCCTACCGTTGAGATATAGCAGTCTAGCTTGCCCACGTTGAACCCGGCCCGCTTCTGGAGCACAGCCAGCAGCATAGAGATACGGGAGCTGTCGAGGCCGCTGGTGGTTCTTCTAGGCTGCGGGGTGGCGCTGGTGTCGAGCAGGGCCTGAACCTCGGCGAGTAGGGGGCGGCGGCCCTCCATGGTGACGGTGACGCAGGTGCCCGAGACCGGGTGCGGGGTGCGGGAGACAAAGAGACCCGAGGGGTCGGTGACGGGGGCGATGCCGTCCTCGTGCATATCGAAACAGCCCACTTCGTCAGTGGGGCCAAAGCGGTTCTTGATAGCCCGCAGCATACGAATAGGGGTGTGCTTATCGCCCTCGAACTGGCAGACCACATCGACCAGGTGCTCCAGCAGGCGGGGGCCAGCGATAGTGCCCTCCTTGGTCACATGGCCCACCAGCAGGGTGCACATATTGCGGCGTTTAGCGGCAGCAATCAGCGAGGCAGCAACCTCTCGCACCTGGGTGACGCCACCGGCGCTCCCCTCGACCTCCGATGAGGCCAGGGTCTGTACCGAGTCCACAATCAGTAGGTCGGGGTTGACCTGTTCGATATGGGCCAGGGCGGTGCCGAGATCGGTTTCGCTGGTCAGGTAGAGGGTATCGGCCAGAGCCCCGATGCGGTCGGCGCGGAGCTTGACCTGGGCGGCTGATTCTTCGCCGGTCACATACAGGACGTTGTGGGGCTTTCCCGTTGACTCACCGCGGGCAAAGGTAGCGGCTACATCGAGCAGCAGGGTGGACTTACCGACGCCGGGTTCACCGGCCATGAGAATCACTGCCCCGGGCACCAGGCCGCCGCCTAAGACACGGTCGAACTCCGGGTTGCAGGTGCTCATGTACTGGGCCACGGTAGAATCAACCCATCCAATGGGCTGGGCGGGGGTCTGCACGCTCGATGCCACGGTGGTTTTCGCGGCAACCGGCCCGACAGCTTCTTCTACGGTGCCCCAGGACTGGCACTCACCGCAACGCCCCACCCATTTAGCGGTGGTCCAGCCGCATTCGGTGCAGCGGTAGGCGTTAGCGGAGCGTGAGCGGGTTGTTTTACGGGTAGCCATATCAACAGCATAAGGCCGGTGGCTGACACTTTAAGCGCGGCCAGCTGCCGCCAGCAGCTAAAGCCTACATAAATCTCTCTAAGAGCGAGCTTTCGGCCATGCGGGAGAGGGATTCTCGAATGACGCGGGCACGCTGTTCACCGATACCCTCAACAGCCCGCAGGTCATCGAGGCTGGCGGCCATCAGCGACTGTAAGCCGTCAAAGCGGTCGACCAGGCGGTCAGCAACCGCCCCGGGCATGGACTTGATACCGGCCAGCAGGCGGTGGCCATGGGGGTGCAGGGGGGCGTCTAACTCTTCACCCAGCCCTGCGGTGCGGGCGATGGTCAGGGGGTCAACGATTTCCTTATCGTCAAGCTGAGCCAGGGCATCTACAGCGGCCTGAAGCTCTTCAGGGGTAGTCTCAGACGGCAGGTAGTCGCGCAGCACTACCCAGGTGGCGGGCAGGTCGTGGGTCGTCAGTTCTTCAAGCTGCAGAGCAACCAGGCGGCCCACGTTGCCCAGCTCCACCACGTAGTGGCCCGCCTCGACGGTAATTCTGCGAACCATCTCCATGCGCTGTAGGGTGCTGGCTACATCGCGCAGGGTTACGTTAGCTTCGATTTCGAGGGAGGACAGCTGGTGGAGCACCTGTTCAAGACGTTCGGTGTAGCTATCGAGGGTACGGATAGCCTGGTTGGCGCGGCTCATGAGCGACTGGGTGTCTTCGACCGTGTAGCGGATTCCCTCGGTATAGACCGAAATCAGGGACATAGATGCACTCACCGCGATGACGGGGAAGCCGGTTTGCTTTGCCACGCGTTCTGCGGTGCGGTGGCGGGTACCCGACTCATTGGTGTCGATGGACGGGTCGGGGAGCAGCTGCACTCCTGCAGCCAGCAGGGTGGAAGCGTCCTTGTCGCAAACAATCGCGCCGTCCATCTTGGCGAGCTCCCGCACGCGGGTGGCAGAGAATTCGGTGTTGATAGCAAACCCGCCCGATGACATCTGCGCTACGGTCTTATCGCTACCCAGCACGATCAGCGCACCGGTGCGGCCGCGCAAGATTCGTTCCAGGCCCTCGCGGAGTTCGGTACCGGGGGCAATTTGGGCGATTGTTTTCAGCAGGGATTCACTATAAACCGTTAGCACTCCACCAATTTTAGTGCACAGAGGGGCTAGAAACGGCACCGCCCCGGCACGCGCAGGGCGGGCCGGGGCGGTAGCGGTCTGTGGGGCTAGGGGTCTTAGCCGGTGACGATGATACGGACGGGCTGTGAGGTCACGCCGTTGACGGTTGCGGTTGCCCAGTAGTAGCCGGGCTGGATGGTTGCTGAGGTGTTGCAGCCCAGGACGTTGAGGGAGCGGTTCCAGGTCAGGGCGGTGGTGTTGGTGGCACCTGCGGCAACTTCGGCGTCTTCTACGGGGTTGGCGTAGCACTGGGCGTAGTTGTAGACCTGGGCGGGGCCGGAGGTGATGTTAACGTCTACGTTGTTGGCGCCTCCGGCCACGATGCAGGGGTTACCCGAGGTGTTGGTGTAGGTAACGGCCAGGGCAGGGTTCTGGCCCGCTGCGTAGCTGTTGCGGTCGGCGGTCAGGCTTACCTGCAGGTCGGCTGCGGTGCAGGCAGCCGCAACAACCTCGGTGGGTGAGGCGGACGCAGTGGGTTCAGCTGATTCGGTAGGTTCAGCGGACGCGGTTGCTGAGGCGCTCTCGCTGGTGGTGGCTGATTCACTTGCTTCGGCTGACGCTGATTCGCTGGCGCTTGCGGAGTCGCTGGGCTCAGCGCTTTCTGAGGGGGTCGCTGATTCGGTGGCGCGCTGACTAAAGTCGCTGAAGGCTTCAGCGCTGGTTGAGGTGCTTGCGGTGGCGGTTGCGTTGTCGGAGCTGTTACCGCGACCTGCTAACCAGCTGATGAGACCGATAATGAGGAGCAGAACTAGGACCAGAATAAGCAGGGCAACAATGCGGCGGCGGCGGTAGACCTCGGGTGAGACCTCTTCCACCTGTGAATCAACGTTTTCAGACATACATCTAGAGTACCTTTTTCTATGCCGCCTGCGGAACTTTTGCGCCGTATTAGCTCTCGTGAAGGCCGATGTTTTAGAGTGTTGGGGTGTCTTTTACTTTGCCGCTGAGCCAGCTGACTCCCCAGGAACTTGAGAACCTGCACACCGAGATTAATGGGTGGTATTTAGAGAACCGCCGTGATCTGCCCTGGCGCACCGGGAGCAATACTCCCTGGGAGGTGATGGTCAGCGAGTTTATGCTGCAGCAGACTCCGGTTAAGCGGGTCTTGCCGGTCTGGGAAACTTGGTTAGAGCGCTGGCCCTCCCCCGCTGATTTGGCGGCTGAAGATTCGGGCGAGGCTGTGCGAGCGTGGGGACGTCTGGGCTACCCCCGCCGGGCACTTCGCCTACACGCTGCGGCGCAGGCTATTGTTCAGCAGCACGGTGGCCAGGTTCCGGGTAGCTATGAGGAGCTTTTGGCCTTACCCGGCGTGGGCTCATATACCGCGGCAGCTATATCTGTTTTTGCGTTTGGTGCAAGGGCCACGGTGATTGATACCAATATCCGCCGGGTTCATGCCCGCCTTATCTCGGGCAAGGCGCTGCCGGCTAAGGCGCTTACGGCTGCCGAAACCCGCTTAGCCGACGAGCTGATGCCCGCTGACCTGGCGGCGTCCTGCCTGTGGAATGTCTCGGTCATGGAGCTGGGAGCGCTCGTCTGCACCGCTAAATCCCCGAGCTGCGAGCGCTGCCCGGTGGTGGATTCCTGTGCCTGGGTTGCGGCAGGACGCCCCGAGGCCGATTATGTACCTAAGGGCCAGGCCTGGGCCGGTACCGACCGCCAGTTGCGGGGTGCCATGATGAGCGTGCTGCGCGCTGCCCAGGAGCCGGTTCCGGTTGAGTTGCTGACCAGTGTGGGGCGGGCCGATATTGTCTTCCCCGAGGGCCTTGTTCCTGCTGTTACCAAGCTGCGGGCGCTCACTCCCCCGCCGGAGCAGGTTGAGCGCTGTTTCTCGGGGCTCCTAGCGGACGGCCTCGCCCGGCAGGTTGAGGGCGATAGGGTCAGCCTTTAACCGAAGCTCACGGTCGTTGCGCTGCCCCAGAAAATCGCTGCGAAGGGAATAACCACTCCGGCAATGAAGGAGAAGAAGAAGTAGCCTCGCTTGAAGACCCCGTGCTGGCGGGGGTAGCGCACCCCGTTAGCGTATGTGCCTGCGATGAGCAGAATAAGGGACAAGAGTTGGGCAGAGGGAACAAGGAGCACAAAAACCAGCACCGGGTACCAGGGCTGGGCGAAGAAGCCCGGTCGGTAGTTGAGGTAGACCTGACGGCCGGTGGTGTCGTAGTGAGTGTCTGTTCTCTTTAGCATGTCAGCCTCGCTTCTGCGGTACCTTCACTGTCAATGGAGAAGTTCACGCAACGGGTGTAGCCATAGCTGTTGAGGCTGGTACGGTTGAACTCCCGCACCACCGATACCCGGGCTGCAGGCCCCTTTTCTTCCCATATCTCAGGCTCCCTGTCACAGACCGAATTATCGCCAAGCAAGGAGAAGCTGGATGAGGTGTAGGTGAGGTTGCTTAGGTAGGTGATGGCAGAGCCGTCGGTGCACCATCCCAGCGAGAAAACCGTGGTGGTTAGGTCAGACCCCAGCAGGTTTTCTTCTGTCACCGGGGTACTCGCCTGCCAGCACTGATGGTCTGCATAGAGAGCGGCTTCTTTTTCGGTGATCTTATCTCGGGTTGATCCCGTCACCAGGTTGCTGACGCTCCAGGAGCTCACCGATACAGGTAGGGCACCGTCATTATTCTGCATGTGGTCCCAGTTCTTCATTTGCTGGCTAGAGACAAGCCAACTCAGCGCAAGGGGCAGAATAACCAGCACCGCAGTACATACCCGCCCTAGCACGATGGTGTGATGCCTCGTTTTCATGGTTCTTCTCGCTTTCTCGCTGGGGCTAGGGGCGCCCGTCCGTCACGCTCACCCCGGTTGCCAGGGTAAGCACCAGATGCACCACGGGCAGGAGGGCCACAAGCACCACCGAAAGATAGAAGTAGACCGGGTAAAAGACCTCATAGACCCTGGGGTAGCGCACCCCGTGGGCGTAAACGCCAGCTGCGAGCACCAACCACAGAGCCGGGGGCTGGTTCACCAGCAAAAGCAGAATCAGAGCTAGAGGATAAACCCAGGTCGCAAAGAGGCCGGGGACTGTCTGCAAAAAGACCGGGCGACCATTCTCTGCCAAAACCGTACCGGGTACCTGCTCTAGGTCTAGTTGGGGACGCATGAGAGCTCTCCTTCCGCAGTACCCTCAGCATCAAGGGTAAAGGCCACGCACCGTTCGAAACCGTAGCTCGGCAGCCCGCTACTGTTATTCACCATGCGGCTAATAACCGTGCGGTATGACTCGAGGGAATCCAGCTCATAGGCCAGTGAGTAATCGGGGTTAGCAGGCGGCTCTGAGCGCATGTTGGGGCCCGCGTAGTCAACCGTGGTGGCGTCCTGCTGGTAGACGATGCCACCGTCCTTCGCGCACCAGATAACGGAAAATGTATGGGCCAAAAGTTCCTTGTCCAGAATGTTGGTTTCAGCCACGCGGGTGAAGGCCTGCCAGCACTGGGCATCGGAATAGCCGGGTACTGCTGCCTTGCGGGTGACCGTAATGTGTTCAATAGGCTCACTGCTCGGTGAGCGCCCTAAAGTTGAAGTTCCCGCCAGGAAAAACGAGGCAACAACGGCGAGCAAGAGGCTCAAGCCGAGTGCGGCGCCGGCAACGATGCCGGGTCGCTTTTTCTGACGGTATGTTCCCTGTAAATCCTGACGATTCATGGTTCACACCTTTCAGAAGTTGTGAACTAGATTACCTTAAAAGCCGGGCATATTCCAGACCTGCAGAAGGAAAACCTCCAGCCCAGCCCCCTAGATTTCCAGAATCATCCGGGTATTCCCCAGCGTATTGGGCTTCACCCGGGCAAGGTCAAGAAACTCAGCCACACCCTCATCGTGCGACCGCAGCAGCTCCATAAAAGTCTCAGGGTCAATCTGATCCTGGTTCTCCATCACCCTAAACCCCTGGCGCTTGAAGAAATCCACCTCAAAGGTCAGGCAAAAAACACTGGCAACGCCCAGCCGCCGGGCCCGCTCCACCAGAGCGGCCACCAGGGCGTGCCCCACTCCCCGACCGCGCGCAGCAGGAGCTGCCGCCAGCGTCCTAATTTCAGCGATATTCTGCCACATCACGTGCAGGGCCCCGCAGCCGAGAACCTGCCCGGCGGCGTCCTCAACGATGAGGAACTCCTGGATAGCCTCGTAGTAGGCCACGGCCTCTTTATCAAGCAGAATCCCCTCAAGTGCCAGGGGGCGCACCAGGGCTTGGATAGCGGGCACATCGTGCACGGTGGCGGGGCGGACGGTCACATCTGTCATTCCTCAAGGCTACTGCCCTGCCCACCCGGGAGCCAAAGCCCCGTGAGACGCGAAGCCGCTTAAACAATAAATCAGCCCCCGACCGCCAACCGGCGCGGGAGCTGATTTACATCATTACACACACATACACACAAGAGTCTTCTTGTCCTAAAGTTGCCCCACACACCGGGGCTTTATAGCTTCAGGGGCTCTGTCGAACCGTATGACTTAAGTATGGCAAGCCAGCCTTGAGCGCAAGCCTTAAAGAGCTGGGCGCAAGCTGAAAGGTTGGTCAAGCTTTGGTTACATTTTTGACCGCCCATAACAAAAGCATCACAGAACCAGCCATCGCACCACAAAACTACCCGGTGCAGCACAAAGCCGCCGGCGGCGGCCTTGGTATCAGGACGCCGCAGGCGGCTTGCACTTGCAGAGGCGACTTAGCGCTCGTCGGCCTCGCGGGCCTCTTCAGCCTCGAAACGCTGCTCGGCAGTCTCGTTAGCTACCTCAGCTTCGGGGATTGCGGGGAGTTCCTTCTCGTCCTCGCCAAAGGCCTTGTCGAAGGCCTCGGCGTCCAGCTCACCCAGGGGAGCTGACGAGAAGGTGAACTTGGCCAGGTCGCCCTCGCCCTCAACGTCCACGGTGATCTTCTCGCCGGACTTGATCTCGCCGAAGAGGATCTTCTCAGAGAGCGGGTCTTCCAGGTTGCGCTGCATCTCGCGGCGCAGCGGGCGGGCACCCATAGAGGGGTCGTAGCCCTTAGCTGCCATGAGAGCCTTAGCCTTATCGGTCAGCTCAATTGACATATCCTGCTCAGCCAGGCGCTTGGCCAGGCGGGCAACGAAGAGGTCAACAATCTGCAGAATCTCAGACTCGGAGAGCTGGGGGAAGACGATGATGTCGTCCACGCGGTTGAGGAACTCGGGGCGGAAGTGCTCCTTGAGGGATTCCATCACGCGGCCCTGCATACGCTCGTAGGAGCCCTGGTCGTCACCGACCTGCTGGAAGCCCACGGGTACGCGGCGAGCCATTTCGCGGGAGCCCAGGTTGGTGGTCATGATGATGACGGTGTTCTTGAAGTCCACCACGCGGCCCTGGGAGTCGGTCAGGCGGCCGTCTTCCAGAATCTGCAGCAGGGAGTTGAAGAGGTCAGCGTGAGCCTTTTCGACCTCGTCAAAGAGCACAACGGAGAAGGGCTTGCGGCGGACCTTCTCGGTCAGCTGGCCACCCTCCTCGTAGCCAACGTAGCCGGGAGGGGCACCGAAGAGGCGGGACACAGTGTGCTTCTCCTGGTACTCCGACATGTCCAGGGTGATGAGGGCGTCCTCGTCACCAAAGAGGAACTCAGCCAGGGCCTTAGCCAGCTCGGTCTTACCGACGCCGGTGGGGCCGGCGAAGATGAAGGAGCCGCCGGGACGCTTGGGGTCCTTAAGACCCGCACGGGTACGGCGGATTGAACGGGAGAGAGCCTTGATAGCGTTCTCCTGGCCAATGACGCGCTTGTGCAGTTCCTCTTCCATCTTGAGCAGACGGCCGGACTCTTCCTCGGTGATCTTGTAGACCGGAACACCGGTGGAGAAGGCAAGGACGTCGGCGATAACCTCGGGGGTCACCTCGCCGAAGGCGTCGCCAGCGTTGCGCCACTGCTGCTCAGCCTCTTCCTTCTCAGCAGCCAGCTTCTGCTCCTTGTCGCGCAGGTCAGCTGCTTTCTCGAACTCGTTAGCCGCGATAGCCTCTTCCTTCTCGCCCTTAAGCTTGGCGATGCGCTCTTCAAGTACCTTGATTTCCGGCGGGGCAGTCATGCGCTTAATGCGCAGGCGAGCACCGGCCTCGTCAATCAGGTCAACGGCCTTATCGGGCAGGAAGCGGTCAGAGATGTAGCGGTGGGCCAGGTTAACAGCGGTTTCCAGAGCTTCATCCGAGATGGTGACGCGGTGATGAGCTTCGTACTTATCGCGCAGACCCTTGAGAATCTCAACGGCCAGCTCGGGGCTGGGTTCGTCCACCTGGATAGGCTGGAAGCGGCGTTCCAGGGCAGGGTCCTTCTCGATGTGCTTGCGGTACTCGTCGAGGGTAGTTGCACCGATGGTCTGCAGCTCGCCGCGGGCCAGCATGGGCTTAAGAATAGAAGCTGCATCGATTGCACCTTCGGCAGCACCTGCACCAACCAGGGTGTGAATTTCGTCGATGAAGAGGATGATGTCACCGCGATTGCGGATTTCCTTCAGAACCTTCTTCATACGCTCTTCAAAGTCACCGCGGTAGCGGGAACCGGCCACCATGGAACCCAGGTCCAGGGTGTAGAGGTGCTTATCCTTGAGGGTCTCAGGGACGTCCCCGTGGACGATAGCCTGGGCCAGCCCCTCAGCCACAGCGGTCTTACCCACGCCGGGCTCACCAATCAGCACGGGGTTGTTCTTGGTACGGCGAGAGAGCACCTGCATAACGCGCTCCATCTCCTTGTGACGGCCAATCACGGGGTCAAGCTTGCCCTCGCGCGCCGCAGCCGTGAGGTTGCGTCCGAACTGGTCAAGAATGGCAGAACCAGCCGGGGTGCCCTCGCGGGAGTTACCCGCGCCGACACCGGCGGTCTCCTTGCCACCCTCGCCATTGTTGTTGCCGGGGTAGCCAGAAATCAGATCCATGACGGTCTGACGGACCTTGGCGGGCTCAGCACCCAGCTTGGTCAGAATCTGGTTGCCAACACCCTCATTTGCGCGGACCATGCCCAGCAGAATGTGCTCGGTGCCAATGTAGCCGTGGTTCAGCTGAATGGCCTCGCGCATGGACAGCTCAAGGACCTTCTTAGCGCGGGGGGTAAAAGGGATATGGCCGCTGGAGGCCTGGGGACCAGAACCGATGATGTCCTGCACCTGGTCGCGCACAGCGGTGAGGTTAATACCGAGCGATTCCAGCGCACGGGCGGCAATGCCTTCACCCTCATGAATCAGACCGAGCAGAATGTGTTCGGTGCCGATGTAGTTGTGGTTCAGCATGCGTGCTTCTTCTTGGGCAAGCACAATGACGCGGCGGGCGCGGTCGGTAAACCGTTCAAACATTGAACACTCCTTGGAAACTTACTATTACCCAAAAGATTACGCGCGTTTTTCAGCTTGCGGGGCCCTGTTCGCCACGGAATGAATGGTGTTCGCAGGGAGGGAAAGCTCCCGCGCCTTATGCCGACAAGAGAGCTGGTATTCAGTCAGCTGCGCGACTCCAAGGTCGCCCACCTTTTTGTGTAGATGCCCCTCTATATTTACTCGATCAGATGCGCCTGGAGTTTATCCAGCATTTTCCATGCCTGTGCTTTATAGGCCGCTTATAAATAATGAGGCGGAACCCGCTGACCGGGTTCCGCCTCAGAGAGACAAGAAGAAGATTATTTACTTGCTTTCTTTGCCCATAGCTGCGTAGTAGGCATCCTGAATATGCTGCTGAATACGACCGCGGTTGGAAACCTCGTGGCCATTTTCCTGGGCCCACTTACGGATTTCAGCGATTTCAGGGTTGCGCTTAGCAGTGGTGCGTGAACCTGCGGGGCGGCCGGGGGTGCGCTGGGCACCCTGCACGCGGCGGGCCTTAGCAGCAAAAGGACGGATGGCGTCGCGCAGGCGGGCAGCGTTAGCGCTAGAAAGATCGATTTCGAACTGGCCGCCGTCGAGACCGAAACGTACGGTTTCTTCTGCGGGGCCGCCGTCGAGATCGTCTTCAAGAATAATCTTGACCTTCTGAGCCATTATTTTCTCCTTGGATGAGGCTGTTTAGGGAATATGAACTCAACCGCGTTTTTGGGCAGGGAGACGTATAGGGAATATCCGCCTTCTACCCTTTTCTGTGGGGTACGCAATCGAGTTAGTCACCCTTGATGACTAAAATAAATAGTACATATTCTTTTCTCAAAAAGGAAATAAAGTCACGCTTTAGAGAACAAAAAGAGTTTTATTTAGTTTCTGATGTTCCAAAAGGGTCCCGGGTTCCGTCCGCGCTTTTTACAGATCGGTACCAGGCTTCGGCGTCCTTTTCGATATTCTGCCGGGCGGCACGCTCAGTGCGGTCAGCGCGGTTCATCCAGCGCAAAATAAAATAAAGCACCAGGCCCGCACCAATTGAGGGAACCAAGCCAATCAGGAATTCCATCTCTTCCTTACCTTTCGTGGGTTTATGCTTCCTCCAATCTACCCCAGATAGCTGACAAAAAAGCCCGCCCGGCAGGCTGCCAGGCGGGCTAGAGGGGCGTAAGGACGCTTTACTCGGCTTCAGGCTTCATAAGCGGGAAGAGGATGGTTTCGCGGATACCTACGCCGGTGAAGAGCATAATCAGGCGGTCGATGCCCAGGCCCAGGCCGCCCATGGGGGGAGCACCGTATTCGAGGGCGCGCAGGAAGTCGTCGTCGAGCTGCATGGCCTCGTCGTCGCCACCTGCTGCCAGCTTGGACTGCTCAGTCAGGCGCTCACGCTGAATCACGGGGTCGATGAGCTCGGAGAAGGCGGTGCCTCGCTCCATACCGCCGATGATGAGGTCCCAGGCCTCGATGAGGTTGGCCTCGGAGCGGTGCTGGCGGGCCAGCGGCTGGGCTGAGGGCGGGTAGTCGTAGACGAAGGTAGGGTTGATGAGGGTGGGTTCAACGATTTCACCGAAGAGCTCAACAACCAGCTTCTCGGCGTCCCACTTGGGATCAACGGGGACCTCATGCTTCTCGGCGATAGCGCGCAGTTCTTCTGCGGTGGTGGCGGGGGTAATCTCAACGCCCACGGCCTCGGACAGGCCGGGGTAGACGCCCAGCCACTTCCATTCGCCGGTCAGGTCGATGGTACCGGCTTCGGTTTCAATCTGGTGTACGCCCACAGCGTCGGCACAGGCCATGATGATTTCCTGCATGCGCTTGGCCATGACGAACTGGTCGGCGTAGGCCTCGTAGCATTCCAGGGTGGTGAATTCGGGGCTGTGGGTGGAGTCTACGCCCTCGTTACGGAAGACACGGCCGATTTCGTAGACTCGTTCCAGGCCGCCTACCTCAGCGCGCTTGAGGAAGAGCTCGGTGGCGATGCGCAGGGTCATGGGCTGGTCAAAAGCGTTCAGGTGGGTTTCGAAGGGGCGGGCTGCCGCACCACCGTGAATGAGCTGCAGGATGGGGGTTTCCAGCTCGATGTAGCCGTGGTCGTTCAGCACGTTACGCACGGTCTGGGTGATCTTGGCGCGCTTGATGACCAGGTCGCGGGCTTCGTCGCGCACCATCAGGTCGAGGTAGCGCTGGCGGACGCGGGTCTCTTCGTTCAGGTCAGAGTGCAGGTTGGGCATGGGGCGCAGGGCCTTGGATGCCATCTGCCATTCGTCCGCCATGATGGAGAGCTCGCCGCGGCGGGATGAGATGACCTCGCCCTTGACGAAGACGTGGTCGCCCAGGTCAACCAGGGCCTTCCAGTCAGCCAGGGATTCTTCACCCACGCTGGCCAGTGAAATCATGGCCTGGATGCGGGTGCCGTTACCCTGCTGCAGGGAGGCGAAGCAGAGCTTGCCGGTGTTGCGGACGAAGACGACGCGTCCGGCCACACCAACGATGTCGCCGGTGGTCTGGTCTGCTTCGAGCTTGCCGTCGTACTTCTCACGGATTTCGGTGATGGTGTGGGTGACGGGGACGCCCACGGGGTAGGCTTCACGGCCAGATTCGAGCAGCTTGGCGCGCTTTTCGAGGCGAATCTGCATCTGCTCTGAGACGCCGTGGTCGAAGGCGGTGGTTTCGGCGGGGGTGTTGCCCTGTTCAGTCAATGATGTACCTGTTCTTAGGTTGGGTATAGAGGTCTTAGTTGATTTCCATGTTATCGATGAGGCGGGTGGAGCCCACGTAGGCTGCCACGAGCGCTAGCACACGTGCCTGTTCGCTCTGGGGGGCCTCAAAGGTGTCGGTGTCGACGACTTCGAGGTAGTCCAGGCGCACGCCTTCGGTGCTATCGATAGCGTCGCGGGCCGCCTGGACGTCCTCGCGGCTGAAGCTACCGGTGATGTACTTTTCGCGCAGGGTTGCCAGGGTGCGGGAAAGTACCAAGGCCGCTTCGCGTTCTTCAGCGCTCAGGTACTGGTTGCGCGAGGAGAGGGCAAGGCCGTCGTCCGCACGTACCACGGGCACAGGCTTGATGGTGACATCGTGGTTGAAGTCCTTAACCATGCGCTGAATGAGGGCCAACTGCTGGGCGTCCTTCTGCCCGAAGTAAGCATTAAGGGTGCCTTCCCCTACCAGGGGCTTCAGAATGTTGAAGAACTTATTGACCACGGTCAGCACACCGTCGAAATGGCCGGGGCGAGTCTTGCCCTCAAAGAGGGTGCCCAGCTTGCCTGAGACAACGGTGATTTTGGGGTCACCACCGGGGTACATTTCTTCAACGGTGGGGGCGAAGATGACGTCGACGCCCGCTTCGGTCGCCAGGGCGGCGTCCGCTTCAAGAGTGCGGGGGTAGCGGTCGTAGTCTTCGTTGGGCCCGAACTGGAGGGGGTTCACGAAGATAGAGAGCACCACAACATCGTTCTGTTCGCGGGCACGGCGAATCAGGGTGGCGTGCCCGTCGTGCAGGGCGCCCATGGTGGCTACATAGCCTACGGTGAGGGGCTTCTCTGCGGCGGGGGTTTCACCGGTGTCTCGGCGGCGGCTGGCGGTGGTGAGGGCCAGGAGCATTTCGTTGCCAAGATCGGTGATGGTGTGTGCGATAGGGGCTTGACTCGTCACGGTGGTGAGGGGTCCTTTCGTGTTTTGCGCCCTCCCAGTTTACCCGGCGAGCGCTTGAAGCACAGCATGGTAGCTCTCATCGGTGAGGGCTCCGCGGCTGTGGGCGCGTTCGGCGGTGGCGCGGGCGAGGGCCAGGTAGGCGGCCTTGATGTCGTCTGCGTTTTCTTCGAGGGCGTAGCTGGCGAGGGTTTGGGCGTGGGCGGCTACGGTGTGGGCGTCTCCGCGGGCGACGGGGCCGGTGAGGGCGCTATCGCCGTTGGCGAGGGCGTTGTCGAGGGAGGCTCTGAGGAGCGGTTCGATATAGCGGGCCGGGTTCTCGATGCCGATGGAGGCCAGGATTTGGAGGGCCTGGCCGGTGATGGTGACCAGGTGGTTGGATCCGTGGGCGAGGGCTGCGTGGTAGAGGGGACGGTCGCCTTCGGCGATGAGGACGGGTTCCCCGCCCATTTCGACGATCAGGGCCTGGGCGATGGGGGTGAAGGGGGCGGGGCCGGTGACGCCGAAGCTGGTGTTGGCGAGACGGGGCAGGTCGAGGGAGAGGCCGGTGAAGGTCATGGCCGGGTGAATGGCTAGGCCGATGGCGCCCTGGGCGGTAGCCGGGGCTAGGACGCCCACACCGTGGCGCCCTGAGGTGTGGATGAGAATTTGCCCGGGCCGCCAACCGTCGGTTTCGGCGATACCTTTGACCAGGTCGGGTAGGGCGTCGTCGGGTACGGCCAGGAGCACTACTTCGCTGGTGGTAATGATCTCGGGGATGGTAGACACCGGGACGCCGGGGAGCAGGGCTTCGGCTCGGGTGCGGGAGGCTTCTGAGACGGCATGGACGCCGGTAATCAGGTGCCCGGCGGCGCGGAGGGCTGCGCCGAGCACGGCCCCTACCTTCCCTGCGGAGATTACGCCGATACCCAGGCGGGCGGGCTTAAGGTGGTTGGTGCTCTGCATGGGGCCCTTTCTGTCTGCGTCCTGCCTGCTTAGTTTACCGGGGGCCGTCTCTTACCGGGTACGGCCTTTACTGTAGTGCTGCCCAAGACGCCACAGGCAGAAGGCTAGGGGAATAAGTAGCCCTTGAATAGTGCCACTAAAAACAGCCAGCGCAACTACCCCAATCTGAAAAGCAACGGTACTAGCAGCTACCAGAGGCTGAACCGGAACTACTAATCCCGACGGTAGGGCAACGACAAGGCTATAGTCGTATTCCTGTAGAGGGTCAGTCTCTCCTAGTGCCACGGCAATACCGAAAAAGAGAGCAGCGCCCGTAATAATGCCCGGAAGCTGAAAGATGATGGTCATTGCCACGGCATAGATGACCGTAGCAACACCAGCGCCCACGATAAACCCCAACAAGGTTGAAAAATAAGGAGCTGTAAGCCACTGCCGAAGAGGCAGCTGTGCTGACCATTCCCGCGGTAGCCAGCGGTAGAAGAAGGCAATCAACCAGACACCTACAATCGTTACGATACCGATGCCAGATGCTCCGAAACCGACCCCCACAAAGATTCCCAGAGGGATACTCAGTAGGGTAATGAGAACGAGCGGGGCCAGGCTATCAGCTAAAGCAGCCAACGATAGAAGGTAAGGACGGGAGTTCACAAGTTTTCTGCGGAAGGTACCGCTCTGCCCACCATAGTAGCGGTAGCCCTGTGCTCCGCTGAGATTACGGACGGCGTATAGAAGCAGCGTACTTCTCCCAAACCCCTGGGTAGCAGCAACCCGTTCCAGAGGACTATTCTGAGCTGAAACAACGAGCACAAAAGCTCCAAGTATTCCGAGGGACAGAACCAGCACTCCAAGACCGTAAATTAAAGCAACGTTTGCACTTACGACTGAGTCGGTGGTCGTAGCGATGAGCAATAGAAAACCCGTAACCGCTGCCAGACCTGCCCAAGCCAAAAGAGACTTCAGCCGTCCCAGTAGCTGCGCCGCAGCCATACCGTGCAGCATAAGTACCCCAAACGCTACAGCGCCCAGCGCCGTTCCCACCAACCAAGTCACCGAGAGCGGCGCAAAAATAGTCGCTAGCATTACGGAGAGCAGGGTCCACGCGCCTAAAGCAACCCATATAGCCCGAAAATGCCAGGGGTTACGGCTGGGATATGAAAGTCCAGAGTAACGCCAAAAGAGTTCAGCCGGCGAGTAAGCCAGCGGTCCCAACTGATGAAAGAGCCAGACTAGCCCAGCTCCTGCAATCAGCAGACTGCCCATAAAGAAACCGGGCGCTTGGATATCTTCTAATGTGAAATATAGGTAGGAGCCTCGAACCTGACGCAGGGAGACGCTGAATGACCCTGCAAGAGCAAGCCAGAAAACCAGGTAGAAAAATACCTTATAGACCGCACCGAGCCGGTACCCCAGCGTCCTGAGCGCTACCATGCGTTCTCGGCCCCTAGACCAAGCCCATCAGTCTCCAATGGAAACACCAAATTTTTAGTTCCTGGCAACGCGTTAAGCGCCGGGTCATGTGTGGCTATACAAACCGCTGCCCCAGCAGAGACTGTAGACTCCGCCCACTGAGCAATCCACTGCACTCCAGCAGTATCAAGACGCTTTTCTGGCTCGTCCAAAAAGTAGTAACGGGCAGGCCGGAGCAACAAGGACGCAAGGCGGGAGCGTTGCTCCTGGCCAGAGCTCAAGGTGTGTGGTTCTCTGTCATAAGCCTGGGGTACTCCAAGTTCTTCTAGCGCCTGACGCACGCTCATACGCTGAGAAGAAGCCATTCCCAGCTTTTGAGCGATTTTAGGGCCTTCACCGGCCAGTATTTCAAGATGCTGCCCTACGGTTAGGCCGGGAAGCCACCCCAGCGCGTCGTTGAGCCCAAAAACCTGTAAACGGAAGGCCTCAGACGCAGAGGTCACCGGTGCCCCATCAATGAGCACCTGCCCTTCGGTTAAATCTTGATGTAGAAGAAGGCAGCTCATGAGGGTCGACTTACCGGAACCGTTAGGGCCGGTCAAGGTGTAATACACTCCTGGCTCCAGCGTGACAGAAGCACCAGAGAAAATAACATTCTCGTCAAAGGCTTTGGCCCCCTAATTTAGTTGAAGTGCAGGAACCTTGGTAAGTAAACCCATCAGTTTCCTATCTCAGTATCGGGCAGAGGTAGTAGCTCATAGGGCGGGATCTGCGAAGAGGTACCGGAGCCTTTCCCCTTGTCCGCAGACGTCGGCACTGATGCAGGCGCAACTCCCATCTGGGCCAGGCGGACGGTCAGGGCGCGGGCGACCTCGGCGTCCGCATTATGCACGGAGGAGGACAGGGTTCCCCCGGCGACCCGCAAGGACAGGTGGGCCAGCCCGGCCTTCTTCTGCAGGGGCCCCTGGGCCAGCTCGAAACTCTGCACCTTACGGTGCGGCACAAAGGTTAGACGGCGCACCCAGCGACCCGAGCGGACCAAGAGAAGCAGAGGGGTCACCGCAAAACCGTTGCGGCGGTAGGTGAACGGGTCAAACCAGCGGGCAGACGCCGGGGAGACTGTAAAGCCCTGATCGGTGCCGCTTCCCGCCAGGCCAGCTAAGAGCTGGTCAGGTGACACGCCACCGTCCTGCTGGGCAGGGAGCACCAGGGGCAGCACCCGCATCACGTCGTCGAGCGTACCCACCGGCAACAGCTCCCCGGCGAATTCGCCCTGGTCGCTGCCCTTACCGAGCAAGGTGACCTTGATTCGGTACCAGCCGGCCATGCGCCACAGCAGGGGCTGCTCCACCGAAATACGCTGAATACGCCCCTCGGGCAGGGTCTGGGTGGTGGTATCGGTAAAACCGAAGCGGGTTTTCAGACCGTCCGGGCTGGTGGAAAGCGAAAAGTTGAAGCCGGTGTTAAAGCGCTTCCAGGCGCTCGAAACGATAGTCAGGATAACCGCCACGTTCGAAGCGAAAATAGCCCCCAGGGACATCTCTGCCCAGAACATCAGCCCACCCATACCCAAGAGGAACAGCAGGCCCACAGCCCAGCCCAAGCTCAGCACCATCGACCCCAACAGCCGCGCAACCGGTACCTTGACGATAAGCTGCTCACCGGCGTCCTTAATACCCAGAAAATTCTCGGTGAGGTGGTCGCTCAGGCGGTCTGCCATGTCGCGGTGGGCGGGCTGGTCGGCAGGAGCGGACACCGGCGCCGGGGAATCTGCCGCATCGGCTTTGAGGGTGCGCACCCGGGCTAGAAGCTGCTCGCGCAGGGCGCGAGCGTCGGCGTACTTGAGGAACTGCACCCGCAGGGCAGAAGAATCTCCGTCTGCCACGTCGAATTTAAGCTCTGCCAGACCCAGCAGGCGGGCCATCAGGGGGCGGTTGACATCGATAGACTGCACGCGGTCCAGCCGGGCCTTGCGCTCGGTTTTGAAGAGCATGCCGCTCTTGATGTAAACGTTGTGGTCATCGACCGCAAACCGGTAAAAGAACCAGGTTGAGAGGAAGGGCAGCAACAAGAGCAGGAAGAAGACGGCCAGCACTCCCAGGAACCAGAAGCCCCCGAAGATACTCGTCCAGGAGAGAAGGACGGTATCTGGCGGGCCGCTCTGCCCGAGTTCGCGCAGGTCAAGGGGTTCTTCGCCGGTGAAGAGGTCCTCGACCAGGTTGTTAGCGACGGTGTAGACGAAAACAACGATAATCAGCCAGGCCCTCACCAGGGGTGAGAGCGGGTGGGCACGACGCCAGGTGAGGGCTGCTTCTTCGCGGGCGGTGATATCGGTGGAAACCGCCGGGGATTCTGAGGTGGGTACCTGTTCACTCATTTAGAGACCTGCCATTCTGGCGTCCGACAGGTCGGTGAGAACCTCGCGCAGCTGGTCAGCATCGCTCTTAGCCAGGCCCGGAATAGTGATGCTGTTCGCCGCGGTTTTTACCTCGACGCTGGCCAGTGAGAGCGCATTTTCGAGCGGCCCAGAGGACACATCGACGTACTGGATACGCCCGTAGGGTACGGCGGTGACCGAACGGAAGAGCAGGCCGGATCGCTTGAGCAGGTGGTCAGCGCGTTCACTGTAGCCGATAGCCTGCACCCGGCGCTTGACCAGTATCAGCGCCCACAGCCGCCAGATGAGCACCAAGGCAGGTAGGCCCCAGTAGGCCCAGGGTGCCCAGTTCCAGCTCTGCACCACAAGCGTCATGATAAGCGGTAGGGACGCCAGCCCCAACAGAATGAGAGACCAGATGAGAGAGGTGATGAGCTTAACCCGAACGTACTTGGGCGAAACCCGCTTCCAGCTGACCTCGGGTAAATCTATGGTCTGCTTGCCCAGGCCATCAAGGTCGAGCGGGGGCAGGGTAGGTGTAAATTGCGGCTCGTTCATGGTGCTCTCTCGTTACGTATACATGTCAGGGTGTGGTCTACACCATTATGGCACGGAGGTGAGAAAGCTAAACCAAAGGTTGCCTTATGACGAGGCGTCCGGCTTATTACGAGCCAAGGGGCCGGTCTGCGGGCGGGCCCCGCCGACCCCACCACCGGCGTCCTCATCCCCCGGAGGCACCTTGCACCAGTTCTCGGCGACGATACCGGCAACCAGCATCACCAGGCCGCCAGCGAGGGCAAGCAGGCTCTCGATGAGAGGTTGGGCGGTGGCCCGGGCGGACGCCAGCCCCACCTGGTAGACCACAATCGCTACCTGCCAGCCGCCGACCAGGGCGCCGGTGAGAGCCAGGGCCTGAGCGAAAACTGCCACGCGGGCAGCCATGAGGGGATTCATGGAACCGGCGTTCTTACGGGTCTCCACCCGGCTATACCGGTAGACCTGCCGGGCGAAGTAGAGGGCCAGACCTGCCAGGATGAGGGCAGCAACCAGGGTGAGGGCGGGCAGGGACAGCTCGGGGCCGCCTGACTGAACGCTCAGGAGGTTGATGACCGCCCCGCTTGCAACGCCTACACCCGCTAAGAGGGCAAGGGCCCGGCTTCGCAGTTTCACGCGCAGACCACCGGGGCAGGGTGGAACTCGCGGATGCCACCGGCGTCCGCTGCGTCATCTGCCAGCTGGCGGACCGATGATCCGAGGAGCAGGGCTGAAGGGTCCATGCGGGCCCAGGGCTCCAGCACAAAGGCGCGTTCAGCGGCGCGCGGGTGGGGCAGGGTGAGGTCGGGGTCGTCCATCTCAAGTGAGGCGATATCGATGATGTCGATGTCGAGGGTGCGCGGGCCCCAGCGGACGTCGCGGGTTCGGTGGTGCTTCTGCTCAATCTGCTGGGTGTATTCCAGTAGCAGGAAGGGGCGAAGGCTGGTCTCAATCTCGACCACCATGTTGGCGTAATCGGGCTGGCCAGCCGGGCCGCCCACTGGTGCCGTGATAGCGATAGGGGAAATCTTGGTTACCGCGATTTTCTCGTGGGAGCAGATATCACCAATCGCCTTGATGAGGGTGTCTTCGCTATCGCCCAGGTTAGAGCCCAGGGCAAGGATCGCTTTAACCGGCATGCTTCTCCCTAAAAATCGTCACCGACACATCAGCGAAGGTCACCTCGATAGGGGCCTTGGGCTTGTGCACGGTTAGTTCAACCGCGAGCAGGGGGAACTTCTCGAGCACAGCGGTAGCGATATGCTCGGCCAGGGTTTCGATGAGGTCGAGGGATTCACCGGTTACGATTTCGCGGATTACCTCTGCTACTTCGGCGTAGTTGACGGTGTGCGCGACGTTGTCGGTGGCGGCAGCCTGGGTGAAGTCCGTGAACATGGTGATATCGACGAAGAAGGGCTGCCCGGTCTGCTTCTCAGAGTCGAGCACGCCGTGGTAGCCCACGCTACCCACGCCAGTGAGCGTAATGCGGTCGGTACGGGAGTAATCTCGTTGGCCCGACGATGAGCTGTGATCGTGCATGGTCACCTTTCACCGAGTCTGGTTCACCGGTGGTAGTTCAGGGTTGAAGCGCCGGTGCTTTGTAGCCATTATCCACGCCCTGAGGGCACTGCCCGGTGACCGCTGTGTGTGCCCTTAGACATACCTAAAGACAGCCTCACCCGGGCATTTGTTGGAAAAAGCGGTAGTTAAGCGGGCCTAAAGTACAACCTCTAAAGCGCTTAAAGTCACAAAGACATTTTCATTTATGACGCTTCTGTGTCGCACCCGGCTACAGCCCAGCTACCGCTAGCGGGCGGACGCCTGCCGCCAGGCTGCGCGCACGGCCAGGGCGTCGGCGGTTGCCTGCACATTATGCACGCGCACGGCCCAGGCCCCTGCTTCAGCTGCCATGACTGAAAGAGCCGCGCTGGCGACGTCCCGTTCGGTTGCCGCTCGCTCAGCAACCTGCTCTGCGGGCAGGCCGGAGGCGGCAGCGTCCTGCTCATGCAACAGCCGGGCAATAAAACGCTTCCGGGAACCGGCTACCAGCACCCGGTGACCCTCGGCGGCCAGGGCCTGCAGGCCCGCCAGAATCTGCCAGTTTTGCTCACCCTGTTTAGCGAAGCCGGGGCCGGGGTCCAGAATGATCTGCTCGGGAGCCACTCCCCCGGTGATGAGCTGCTCGCGCAGGGTAAAGAGCTCGTTAAACACTTCAGCGGCAACGTCGGTGTAGACAGCCTGGGAGTCCATGGTGAGGGAGGTGCCGCGCGAGTGCATGAGGATATAGGGCACGCCCAGCTCAGCGACGGTCTCAATCATGTCTTCGCGCAGGCTCATCCCGGCAACATCGTTGATAATGTGGGCTCCGGCGGCGACGGCGGCGCGGGCGGTTTCGGGGTTGAGAGTATCAACCGACATGACGATACCTTCAGCTGCTAAGGCCTCAATGACGGGCAGGACGCGGCGCTGCTCCTCAGCCAGCGGCACCCGGGTAGCGCCGGGACGGGTGGACTCCCCTCCCACATCGATGATGTCTGCCCCCTGGGCAACCAGGGCCTTGGCGTGCGCAACTGCCGTGGCGGCGTCCGCGTGCAGACCCCCGTCAGAGAAGGAATCGGGGGTTACGTTGAGAATACCCATAATCAGGGTACGGTCGGTCGGTAGATTCTCGTAGGATCCGTGCGCGTGGGGAAGAGTCATGAGAAATCAGGAGGCGTTAATCAGGCTCATTGCCTCGGCACGGGTAGCGGGATCGCGCAGGGCCCCGCGGACGGCACTCGTCACCGTCTTCGCCCCGGGCTTGCGTACACCGCGCATAGACATGCACATGTGCTCAGCCTGAATCACCACAATCGCACCGGTAGGCTGCAGGTGCTCTTCAAGAGCTTCAATCACCTGGGTAGTCAACCGCTCCTGTACCTGGGGGCGCTTGGCGTAGATATCAACCAGGCGGGCAAGCTTGGACAGGCCGGTGACCTTGCCGTCGCCACCGGGAATGTAGCCAATGTGGGCGTGCCCGAAGAAGGGCACCAGGTGGTGCTCGCAGGTTGAGTAGAAGGGAATGTCCTTCACCAGTACCAGTTCGGAGTGGTCAATGTCGAAGGTCGTGCCCAGAATGTCACCGGCGCTCTGGTGTAGACCGGCAAACATCTCGTCGTAGGCGCGGGCTACACGGGCCGGGGTGTCGAGCAGACCGTCACGGGTGGGGTCTTCGCCGATAGCCAGCAGAATCTCGCGGACGGCGGCCTCGATACGGGGCTGGTCAACTGCCATTAACGGGGCCCTCCCAGGGGGTCAACGTCGGGGTTACCTGCGGGGCCTGCGGCACCGGGGTGGGGGTTACCGGGATCCATGGGGTCAACGGTAGGCTGCTGGACGATGGGCTCCTCGGCAACCGGGGTCTCGTCGGCCGCTGCCTTAGCTACCTTGACCGGGGGCAGAGCTGAGGGTTCGCGGTTGGACTTGGAGTACCAGTGGTCGCGTTCGGGGCGCTTGCGCACGCCCGCAAAGATTTCTGCCAGGTCGTTCTCGAGCAGGGTTTCCTTCTCAAGCAGGGCCAGGGAGAGGGCATCGAGTACGTCGCGGTTATCGCGCAGAATCTCGTAGGCCTCATCGTGGGCCTGCTCCAGCAGGGCTGCGACCTCCTGGTCAACAAGGTAGGCCATCTCGTCGGAGAAGTTGTTGCCACCGCCAGCACCGCCGCCCAGGAAGGGGTCAGATTCCTTAGCTGCAAGACGAACTGAACCAACCTTAGCGCTCATGCCGTACTCGGTCACCATCTTGCGGGCGGTATCGGTTGCCTTCTGAATATCGTTGGACGCACCGGTGGAGGGGTCGTGGAAAATCAGCTCTTCGGCGGCGCGGCCACCCATAGCGTAGGCCATCTGGTCGAGCAGTTCGTGGCGGGTGGTGGAGTACTTGTCGTCCTGGGGCATGACCATGGTGTAGCCCAGGGCGCGGCCGCGCGGCAGAATCGTAATCTTGGTGACGGGCGCTGAGTTACGCAGGGCAGCCGCGACCAGGGCGTGGCCGCCTTCGTGGTAGGCGGTGACGGTGCGTTCGTGCTCGCTCATGATGCGGGAGGATCGCTGGGGGCCTGCCATGACGCGGTCAATAGCTTCGTCGATAGCGCGTTCGTCAATCACGTTGCCGCCGTCGCGGGCGGTGAGCAGGGCTGCTTCGTTCATGACGTTGGCGAGGTCAGCACCGGTAAAGCCGGGGGTGCGCTTGGCAACGGAGGCCAGGTCAACGCGGCGGTCAATGGGCTTGCCGGCTGCGTGCACTTCGAGGATGCGCTGGCGGCCCTTCAGGTCGGGGGCGTCAACTCCGACCTGGCGGTCGAAACGGCCCGGACGCAGCAGGGCGGGGTCGAGTACATCGGGGCGGTTGGTTGCCGCGATGACGATGATGTTAGAGGTGCCGTCGAAGCCGTCCATCTCAACCAGCAGCTGGTTGAGGGTCTGCTCGCGTTCGTCGTTACCGCCGCCCATGCCGACGCCACGCTGACGGCCTACGGCGTCAATTTCGTCGACGAAGATGATAGCGGCCTTGTTGGACTTAGCTTCCTTGAAGAGGTCGCGTACGCGGGAAGCACCCACACCCACGAACATTTCAACAAAGTCAGAACCGGAGATGGAGTAGAAGGGGACGCCGGCTTCACCGGCTACTGCCTTAGCGAGCAGGGTCTTACCGGTACCGGGAGGGCCGTAGAGGAGTACGCCCTTGGGAATCTTGGCGCCCAGGCGGGTGAACTTTTCGGGTTCGGCGAGGAATTCGCGGACCTCTTCGAGTTCTGCCAGGGCTTCGTCGACACCGGCAACGTCGGCAAAGCGCACGGTGGGGTTGTCTTTGTTGAACTTCTTAGCGCGTGACTTGGAGAAGTTCATAATCTGATTGCTACCGCCGCCCATACGTGACATGAGGAACCAGAAGAGGGCCACCAGAATCACAAAGGGCAGGATGAAGGACAGCATGGAGGTGAACCAGTTGGTCTGCACCGGCTGATCGGTGTAGGACTCAAGGTTGGCGTTATCCATGGCCGCGACAACGTCAGTGGCGCGGGGCTGAACGTAGTAGAAACTTACATTCTTGCCCTGGTTTTCACCGGCAGGGTTCACGTAATCGTCTTTGAGTTCCAGGTCTACGCGCTGGTCACCGTCGAAGATTTTGGCGCTGACGACCTTCTCGTCATTCAGCAGACCGATACCCACGTTGGTATCAACGCGGGTTGAGGCTGCCAGAGAGTTTGCGAAGATCATGGGCACAGCAATGAGAACTGCCAGCAAGACCCAGAACCAGGGCCCTGAGATGAGCTTGCCGAAGAACCCCTTTTTCTTGGGGTCGGGGGTATTATCCGTATTCTGCACAGCCGCGCCTTCCACAAAAATAACGGGGCGGGGCGCCGTGTGCGCCCCGCACAAAGGTAGCCCCAGCACCCGGCAGTGGGTGCAGTTGGGCCTAGACCTATCTAATGTACCTAAAGTTGCTGGGTACTCGCTTAATGCCTCAAGGTTTTCACCTCAGGGCTAAAGCACCGGCGGAGGGGAGTCTGCCGGAGCTCTCTGACGCGTGCTCGCTGTTTAGGAGTAGACGTGGGGGGCCAGAGTGACGATGCAGTCCAGGTTGCGGTAGCGCTCGGCGAAGTCCAGGCCGTAGCCCACTACGAATTCGGGTTCGATGTCCCAGCCGACGTACTTGACCTCAACGTCGGTCTTGACGCTCTTGGGCTTGCGTAGCAGGGTGCAGATTTCTACAGAGGCAGCCCCGCGGGATACCAGGTTCTGCTGGAGCCACTTGAGGGTCAGGCCGGAGTCGATGATGTCTTCGACGATGAGCACGTCGCGGCCGGTCAGGTCGGTGTCGAGGTCCTTGAGGATGCGGACGACGCCGGATGACTTGGTGCCTGAACCGTAGGATGAGACGGCCATCCAGTCCATGGTGTAGTGGGCCTTGAGGGCGCGGGAGAGGTCGGCTACGACCATGATGGCGCCCTTGAGTACGCCGACCAGCAGTACGTCGCGGCCTTCGTAGTCCTTGTCGATTTGGGCGGCAAGTTCCTTAATCTTGGCGTCGATTTCTTCTTTGCTGAAGAGAACGTGCTTGATGTCGTTCTGTACGTCGAGTGCGTCCACGGTTGATCGCTTTCTGCTGGTTCAAAGGGTGTGCGCCCTGCCCTGTTGGGTAGGGCAAAGCGCGTGTTCATCTTTAAGTATGGTTTATGGGGCGGTGTTGAGTAAAACGATAAGGCCGGTTTTCTTGAGGTTGTAGCTCTGACCTGCCCGGGTGATGGTGGTACCGGGGCGGCGGCGGTAGGCAGAAATATGGCCGGGTAGCTGGAGGGGGCCGGCAGTCGAGTGGTCGCCAGCGAAAGCATCGAGAGCGGCAAGACGCTCGAAGCCCGGGGCGATGCCGCCGGCTTGTTCGAGAGCTAGGGCGAGGACGCGGGTGCGCAGGGCCGGGTGCAGGCCGACGAGCGCGGCGCGGTTGAGCAGAACCATGTCCCTGCTGGGCTCTACCCCGAGCAGGCCCGCGATATCGGTACCTGCGGGGGCGAGGGCGTCCGCGTCCACCAGTATGTCGTTCAGGGCCTGGCGGGCGGCGGACGCCAGGTAGTCGGCGTCCGCACCGGCAATGGTCGCGGTGCGGGCCAGGGATACAGCTACGCCGCCGCCCAGGTGTTCTTCGAGGTAGGGCAGGACGCTGTGGCGCACGCGGGCGCGCATGAGCGACTGGTCGGTGTTGGTGGGGTCCTGCCAGGGGGTGAGGCCCGCGTCAGCGCAGATCTCTTCGATGTCTACCCGGCGAAGGGTGAGCAGGGGGCGGATGACCCGCACAGGGCCGGCAGGGTGCTCTTCGGTGCGGTCCACGGGCATACCTGCCAGGGAGCGGGTACCGGAGCCCCGGGCCAGGCCTAGCAGTACGGTTTCGGCCTGGTCGTCGAGGGTGTGGCCCAAGGCAACAGCGTCCGCCCCGGTTGCGGCCAGAGCCCGGGCAAAAGCACCGTATCGGGCGGTACGGGCCGCCATTTCGGGCCCCTCCTTACCCTCTTCAACGGTCACGGTTTCTACCAGCACCGGGCTAAGACCCAGCTCCCGCAGAATCTGGGCGGTGCGCTCGGCCACCTGGGCGGAGCCGTCCTGAAGCTGGTGGTCAACCGCGACCGCGCCCACGCGCACGTCCTGCCGCCGGTTGAAGTGGGCCAGCAGAACCGCTAAGGCCAAGGAGTCGGGGCCACCCGATACGGCAGCCAGCACCAGGGGAACCTGCCCTACTTCTGGGCCTGCGCCCGGACGTCCTGACGAACCGGTGGGAGCAACCGTACCTGCCCCAAATACATGCTCCAGCACACCGGCGACTTCGCGGCGAGCGGCTCCCACCACCGGGTTCAGACGGGTTTTACGCTGCTGCACTAGTTCTTCTCTTCCTCTAGGTCTGCGCCCAGTACCCGCGCAATCCAGCGGGAAGGGGCGTGAATTTCGGCTACGGTGGGTAGGTTCTCAGGAGCCTGCCAAATGCGGTTGAAACGCTCCATGCCCACTTCGTCGATTACAGCCTGCACAAACTTTTGGCCGTTCTTGTACTGGGCCATCTTGGCATCCATGCCCAGCAGCTTGCTCATAAAGCGGGGGAAGAAGCCCTGGGTCTGGCTGCGCCGCTCAAAACGGCGGCGGATGGTTTTAACGGAAGGGACGATTGAGGAATCAACGGCGTCCATCACCACGTTGGCGTGGCCCTCCAGCAGGCTCATGACGCCGGTGATACGGTCCAGCAGTTCCTTACCCTCGTCGCTGAGCAGCAGGGCAGCGCCGCTAGTGGCAGCCTCAGGGCTAGCCCCGGGCGCTTCCTGCTTCTTCATGCCGCGCACCGCCCCGGTAGCGGCAGCAGCAATGCGCTCAGGTAGGTTTTCGGTGGTCTCCCCCAGTTCGCGGCCCAGGCTGTGCATGAGATCCAGCAGGTAGTCACGCAGCCAGGGGGCAGCAGCAAACTGCACCCGGTGGGTCTGCTCGTGCAGGGCAACCCACAGGCGGAAATCCGCCGGGTCAAGGTTCAGCTCTTCTTCCAGCTTCATCAGGTTGGGAGCCACAATCATCAGGCGGCCGCCAGGTGCCCCGTGACCGGCCAGCGCCGCGTAGGGGTCGTACTGGCCCAGGACGCGGGTAGACAGGAAGGCCAGCACACCCCCGATTTCTGCAGCCCCGCCAATCTCGGTCACAGCGTGCTCGGCATCAGAGAGTTTAGCTAAGCGCTGGCCCAGCACCTCTTCGGCAATGGGGCCCAGCATAACCTCAAACGACTGGGTGTTAGCCTTCACCCAGGTAGCCCTATCAACAATCAGTAGCTCAGAGTCGTGCAGGTTCTCAGCCGCAGCCAGCTGCGTAATAGCGTGCACATGGTCAACAGCAGCGGTTGCCGCGTAGCGCATCTCTTCAACAGCCCGCCGCTTAGCCGCGGCCTCAGCGCGCGGGCCAGCCGGAGCCAGCGCACCGGCAATCTTATGGGCTAAAGAAAAATTCAGAGGCAAAGAAGATGAGCTCATGCCACCCCACTCTACCGGCTCCTAGCCGCCCCGGCCTACCCAAGCCGCCCACCGGCGTCCGCACCCTTAAAGGGGCGGAGGCTGGGCCCCGTGCAGGGCCCAGCCTCCTATCCCGGTGGGGGCACTAGTTAGCTTTCGCTACCCCACCAAGTCTTTAGTTCTCGTCTGCTTCAGCTTCAGCAGCGGACTCGTAGTGCGACTTCTCAAAACGCTCCTGAGCCTCAGCTACCAGCTTCTCAGCGAAAGCGCGGTCTTCCCAGCCCTCGCCCTTAACCCACTTGCCGGGCTCCAGATCCTTGTAGCGCTCGAAGAAGTGCTTGATTTCTTCCTTGAGCTGGTCAGCGACATCGCCGATTTCCTGGATGTGGTCGTAGCGCTTATCTGCGGGAACGCACAGAACCTTGTCGTCGCCGCCAGCTTCGTCGGTCATACGGAAAACACCGATGGGGCGGGCTTCAACCAGCACACCGGGGACAACGTCAACATCGAGAATAACCATGGCGTCGAGCGGGTCACCGTCTTCGCCCAGGGTGTCCTCAAAGTAGCCGTAGGCGGTGGGGTACTGCATGGAGGTGAACAGTACGCGGTCCAGACGCAGGCGACCGGTTTCGTGGTCAATTTCGTACTTGACGCGTGAGCCGCGGTTAATTTCAATCGTGACGTCGAGTTCCAAGGGGAACCTCCTGGTTGAGTGGTGTGTTTGACCCGCGCTGCGCGCGAGTGGTTCGGCATATTAGTCTAACCGAGAACCGGCAGGCTGTACCCCTTTTACAGGGCAGGCGCGCCAGTGTCACCCGTATTACATGCCTCTGCTTCCAAGGTCAGGCATATACCCTATATAGAAGAACCCCTTCGCCCAAGAGCTAACCTGTGGAGGTTTCATGGCCACTTCTCACCGACGCCCCCTGACCGCATGGGTGGTTACTGCCCTACTCGCAGCCGGGTGCGCAGCAGCAGGAGCCTGGGCCGTACCGGCCTGGCAGGAGGCCCAAGACCTTCGCGAAGCCTCGGTAGCCCCTGATATCACGGCCTCGCCGGTTGCGATAACAGAAGCAAGCGCGGGCAACGCCCTCGATTCAGCTGCCCTGAGCGCAGAGCTCGATAGCGTCCTTGACGGTCTAGGCCAGGGGGTTTTCTCGGCCCAGGTTCTTGATGCAGAAACCGGCCAGAGCCTCTACTCCCGTGAGGCCCAAGCGAGCCGAACCCCGGCGTCCAATATGAAGCTGCTCGTGGACTACGCCCTACTGACCACTGCGCCGCAAGCCCGCTTCACCACGTCCGTCGACCTCAACGACGACTCAACCCTTACCCTGGTTGCCGGCGGCGACACCCTACTGGTGCCAGGGCACTCCGACCCCACCGCGGTGATGGGGCACGCCGGTATCGAGACCCTAGCAGAGCGCACCATCGAGGGCCTTAAAGAGCAGGGCATCAGCGGCAAGGCCCTTACTCTCAACCTGGACACCACTATCTTTTCCGGCAGCTCCCTCAACCCCGAATGGGCCCAGGAAGATATCGACTCCGGCTTCATCAGCGCTGTTACCCCCCTCGCCTTTTACTCCCACTACTCCCCCACCGGCGACGGAACTGCCTCAAGTGGCAACCGCCCCAGCAACGCCCCGGCAGAAGTGCAGCAGGTGCTGGTAGAAGCTCTCAATAGGTTGGGGGCGGACGCCGGGCTCACCTTCACCGCGGGCGAGCAGGTTACTGCCCCCAGCAGCGGACGGGAAATTGCGGCCGTACAGTCAGCCACTGCCGCAGAGCAGTCGGCCCTCATGATGCAGGAATCAGACAATTCTCTGGCAGAGACTCTGGGGCGCAACCTTTCTACCCTCACCGGCGGCGACGGCTCTAGCCAAGGGGCAATAACCGCCGTGCGCGAGGCTCTCTCCACCGCAGGGTTACCCACCAACTACACCCAGGTTGACCTCAGCGGCCTTTCCATGAACAACAAGGTCAGCAACGAACTACTCACCAGCATTGCCCTGCGCGCGGTCAATGGAAACACCAGCGAACGCCTCACCCTGCAGGGCCTGCCGGTAGCCGGCTACAGCGGCACCCTGGGCCTAGCCAGCCGCTTCAACGACCCTGACGAGGTCGGCGGGCGCGGGGTCGTCCGCGCTAAAACAGGCACCCTGAACTCCGTACTGTCCCTCACCGGCTACACCGTCACAGAATCAGGGCGGGTACTGGTTTTCTCGGTTATCATGAACGACCTTGAAGACACCGATGCCGCCAAAAACACCGTTGACCGGTTCGCAGCAACCCTCAGTAACCAGTAGCTGTAGGCGGATACAAGAAGGGCGACCCCACAGATGTGGGGCCGCCCTTCACATGTAGGTCTAAAAGCGGGGACTAGCTTACCCAGACGCCGCGGGCTTCAGTCCAGTTGATGGTGGTACCGCTAGAGAAGGTCACACGGGTGACGCCATCAATCCAGCGCACCTCATCGGTTACAGGGAAGCCGATAGCTGCGGGGCCACCCAGGGCGTACCAGTGGGCAGAGATAGCTCCGGTCTCCATGATGGCGCGGGCACCGGTGGAGGGGGTCCAGTAGACCGAGGTAACAGAGCCGTTCTTGATGAAGTCCTGACGCATGCTACCAATAAACTCATACTCTGAGCTTGCGGGGTAGCCCCAGCTACCATTTTCGTAGTTTTGACCTGCGTAACGGCCACCAATGGCGCCTCCCCAGTAAACATTCTGAGCGCCAGTTGCAGCAGTCCAGTAGATAGTGCGGTCCTGAGTGAAGTTCTGGACGATGCCACCGTCAACAGAGGTAAAGAAGTTGCCAGCGGGTAGACCGAAGGTCGCCACGCCACCGTTTGCGTTGTAGTGGTCGGCCAGCTTGTCGTTCAGTGCATAGGCGCTTACTTCAGAAGAGCCGTTGGAGAAGGTGCTGATGCTGGTGATGGTAGAGACGTAGTCGTTGGGGCCCTTGCCTGCTTCGTAGCGGTAGATACCAACGTTGCCCAGGACGCGCCAGGGCAGGGAGGTGCCATGACCGTAGCAGAAGCCGATGCCGATGACGTTGGCCTGGGGGGCTAGGATGGCGGCACGGTGGGGAGGCGAGCTCTTCCAGAAGTTGAGGAGCTGGTTGAGGTCGTCGTTGTAGGAAAGAGCAATGACTTCGCGGACGAAGCTGTAGCCCTGCACCTTAGAGTTATAGAGGAACTCGGTGCCGTGGGAGAAAGCTCCAGCCTTGAACTGGCGAATAGCCTCGCCCTCCATGACGGAAGCCACGGTAGCTGAGTGCTTGACTGCACCCAGGCCGTTCTGGGCGCGGTAGGCATTGATGAGGTTGAGCAGGGTCTGCTGGTCGGCAGCGCGCTGGGCGGCAGTGACAGTGCGAATGTCTGATGCGGCGGCAGTTGCTGCGGTGATTGCAGTGGTAGCTGCCAGGCCGGTTAGGGCAAGGACGGCCGCCTGGCGGCGAGTCGGCTGAACAGCTCGCGCGGTTTCAAGAATGCTCTTCATTCAGATTCCTCTTTTTCGAGTGGTAATGATGCAAAGGGGGATTTTGCTGAACACAACTTTATAGAATCGTGACCTATTTTTGACCGTTTTGTGACACTTTTTTGGGATTTAATTCAGGCCTGAATACAGGCTGAGAATTATAAAGATTGCTTACTTACAGCGTTCCAGCACATCAGCCCCCGCTTCCCACTACCATCACAGCTATTTCACCAAAGTTAACTTCAACAAAAATTCACCCGGCTTAGGAGTGTTGACGACCGTGCGGGCAGATTAGCAAAACAGAGGATGACAAGGCCAAAAAACTTAGACACACCGCCAAAACACCCCACAGACTGCCCCCTATTGGGCACCACTGTACTTACACACATCCCACCTGCACCCCACAAGAAGCGAAACCCGCCTGCCACAGCCGAGCAACAAAAAGGAAATTTGTACATATGACACAGATTACATTTTCAAAGTTTTTGTTCTATATCAGTGAGTAATTTTTAGAATGTATGTTCTAAATTCTTTTATTGGTCCGAACCACTTATGGTTATCGCTGCATCACCTACTCAGCCCCTAAAATGTCAGCCGTCCTTGCTAGCCTTGAAGACAGCGAACCCCAAGGAGCCCCATGTTCTTCATTGATGCAGATTCTGCCCCCTCGTTACCGGCTACGAACCTCGAACCTCTCGGTCAGTCTCTGATCTATTCAGCTACTGATCTTGTCACCTCGGCCCAGTGCCAGTTCGCCACCCTCTACGCCCTTGACCAGGCTCTGGGTAGGGTGCCCCGCCTCGAACGTATTGAAGACCCCCAGCTTCGCAGAGCTGCGGCCCTGGGTGAAGCCCACGAACAGCGCGTCCTCGCTGACTTTCTCCAAACCTACGGCAGCTGGGACCCAGCCTCAGGCCGGGGGGTGTATCAGGTTGAACCCCCGCGTACCTACACTCGGCAGGCTCTCGAAGAAAAACGGGAAGAAACTCTCGAAGTGCTGAGGGCAGGTGCAGATGTTGTCTTCCAGGCCAGCTTCTTTGACGGTTCCTTTCACGGGCGCGCCGACTTCCTTGTAAAGCAGCCAGATGGGAGCTACCGGGTAGTTGATACTAAACTGGCACGTACGGCTCGGGTCCCGGCTCTCCTTCAGGTCGCTGCCTATGCCGACCAGCTGCATAGAGAGGGGATCCCCTGTGACCCCTACGTCTCGCTCATTCTGGGCAATAACGTGGAGTCCCTACACGAGCTTGCTACCCTTACACCGGTATTCGAGCAGAAGCGGCAGCGTCTTATAGAGCTCCTCACCGCCCATCGGGAGCCAGGGGCTGCCCCGGTGAGCTGGTTTATAGAAGCCGGTAGCCCAGAGGTTACCAGGTGCGGGCGTTGTGATACCTGCCAGGTGATGGTACGAGAGCACCGAGATATGCTCCTGACTTCGGGTATGACGGCGAAGTCACGTCAGACTATCTACGAGCGCTGTGGTGTTCAGAGTATTGACGAGCTGGCGGCCCTGGCAGGCCAGCCTCAGCTTCCGGCTCTCGTACACCGCTATGCAGAGCAGGCTGCCCTACAGACCGGCGTGTCGGAGCCTGACGGAGCAGTGGTGGTAGAGCGGGAGGGGCAGGAACATACTGTCTCGTACAAGCTCCTGCCCCGGCACTCCTTACGGATGCTCCCTCGGGCGAGCGCGGGCGACCTTTTTATAAGTCTGCGGTCTGACCCACTCTGGCGCGATGGGAAGGCAGCCCACCCCGAGTTAGCTTGGGGGCTGGTCTATACCTTAGGTGCTGTTCACCTTGCTGATCAGCCTGGCGAGGAGCCCCTCTTTAGCCAGTTTTGGGCGTCTGACCGGGCGGCGGAAGGGCGGCTGTTAGCCGATTTTCTCGGTATGCTGCACCATCAGCGCCAGCTGAACCCCGGTTTGCGGGTCTACTACTTTGGGGCGTCTGTTATAGCTGCTCTTCAGCAGTTAGCGTCGATGCACGGGATTGGCGAAGCTTATCTCACCGATATGCAGCGGGAGGGTGTTTTCATTGACCTTTCTGAGGTGCTGCGCCGGTCGATGCGTTTGAGCGAGGGCACCCGGGCACTGACCGCTATTGAGCCCCTCTACGCTCAGGGGCTTGAGCCTGCCCCTGATATTCCGGTGACGGCCTTTGCCGATGTGGTACAGGCCGAGAAGGAAGGGCGTGCTGAGCAGGCCGAAGCTATGCGCTCTGCACTTGCTCGTAGTCTGTATCGCACGGGTCTGTCTCTATCTCAGTTACGCGCCTGGTTACTGGGGTTGGCGGGCCGATCGGTCGACGATGAGCTGGTGCAGCCCGCTCCCCTGGCTGATCTGAACGAGCTGCTGGTGCAGGCGGGTAGGGCTGAAGACGAGACAGATACCGAGCGGGTTCTACGCCGGTTTGTTGAGGCCCTGGACACCGGTGGCGAATTGGAGCCGCAGAAGCAAGCTGTTGCTATGGTGGCTACGGCGACGGGCTACCATCGTCGCGAGCGCCGTCAGTTCTGGTGGGATCATTTCAATCGGCTTACGGCTCCCCGTGAGGATTGGGAGGACGCCCGTGATGTGGTTTTGCTGGGGCGATTGCAGGTGGTTGCCGATTGGCATCGTCCGGAGCGGGCACGGTCCACGGTGCGTTTGCTGAGCGGGGTGGCGAGGGTCGCTCCGGGCTCGTCGGTGAAGGTGGGCGCTAGCAACCTCTTTGCCATGTATACGCGCCCTTTTCCGCCTTTTTTGGAGCGGGAGGCTCGGCAGCAGGCTTTAACCTATGCGGCTCTGCATGAAGGGGTACTGCCGGTGGAGGCTGAGTGGGCCGGTGCCTTTAATACCGAGATTGTGGAGTTAGAGGAGATTCCGGAGCATGAGGCGGGTCAGCCTAACCTGGTGCGGATTACGGTGCGGGAGAGTTTGAAGACCTCAGACGGTGAGCCACCTGAAACCTACTCACATCTACCGATGGCGCTCACTCCCGGGCAGCCTATTCCGACGCAGGCCCAGGAGCAGGCTCTACTTGAATTGGCGGCGCGTACCGCCCGGGTGCTACCTGAGTTACCGGCATCGGCGGGTACCGATATGATTCGTCGCGTTCCGCCTCGACTGGTTGGGGGCGGTGTTTTGCCGCGTCCGCAGGATTTTGTAGAGACGCACGGTTCTCTTGCGACGGTGCAGGCTATTTATCAGGCGGTGAGCCAGTTCGATCGGTCGTATGTGGCGGTGCAGGGCCCTCCGGGGTCGGGCAAGACTTTCGTGGGTTCTCATGTGATTGGCCGTCTTGTGGCTGCGGGCTGGAAGGTGGGTATTGTTGCCCAGTCTCATGCGGTGGTTGAAAACATGCTGCTGGGCTGCATCAGTAACGGACGCGTAGACCCTGACCAGATCGCTAAGGGGGCGGGCAAGAGCCAGACCCCGAATTTCCCCTGGCGCGAGGTTCGCAACCCCGATGTTTCCAGGTTTATGGATGAACCCGGTGGTCGTATTTTTGGCGGCACGGCCTGGGATTTTGCCTCTGACCGCAAGTTCCGGTTTGAGGGGCTTAATCTTCTGGTCATTGACGAGGCGGGCCAGTATTCCTTAGCCAATACGCTGGCGGTGGCCCGTTCGGCCAAGAACCTGCTGCTCCTGGGCGACCCCGCCCAGCTACCCCAGGTCACGCAGGGCACCCACCCCTACCCGGTGGACGAGTCTGCCCTGGGCTGGCTTTCAGCGGGCCGTACGGTGCTACCCGAAGAGTTTGGCTATTTTCTCGATGTCACCTGGCGTATGCACCCTGCCCTGTGCGCCCCGGTCTCGGCCCTGTCGTATGAGGGGCGGCTGGCGTCCGCTCCTTCGGGCACCGAGAGGCACCTGGAGGGGTGGGAGCCCGGGGTCTACCTGCGCACGATAGAACACCGGGGTAACTCAACGGCTTCAGTCGAAGAGGCTGATGAGATTGTGGCTTTGGCCCGCGGCTTCCTGGGGCACCTGTGGACTCCCCACCTGGCTGCCCCCGAGCAGGCAGCGCCCCTGGCCCCCTCAGACATTATTGTGGTGGCAGCCTATAACGCCCAGGTTGATACGATCCGGGCGGCCCTGCTGGAGGCGGGGCTAGCGGACGCCGACGGCGGGGGTGTGCGCGTCGGTACGGTTGATAAGTTCCAGGGGCAGGAGGCTCCGGTGGTGCTGGTGTCGATGGCTGCTTCGAGTGCCGGTGATAGCCCCCGCGGAACCGATTTTCTGCTCTCGCCCAACCGGTTGAATGTTGCCCTGTCCCGCGGCATGTGGGCGGCGGTAGTGGTGTGTTCAACCCGGTTTACCGACTTTCTGCCCACCAGCCCCGAGGCGCTAGCCCTGCTGGGTGCCTTTATCCGCCTTGAGCGGGCAGCCCTGCCCTTCCCCGATGAGGGGGAGGCGGGCGTCCGCCCCGATACCCCCACCGTTAGGAGTTAGCATGCCCCTCTCCCCCACCCACCGTAAGCGTTCCCCCTATCTCTTTCACTTTGACGGGCAGACCGTGGCCCTGGGCGAGCCCCGCTACCTGCAGCGTATCGACGAGCGCCTGCGCGAGCAGGGGTATGCTACCAGGCCCACCTACTGGGATCAGGCCTACCTGGCTGATTTGGCAGCGTCCAGCCCCGAGGACGCCGAGCACGGCCAGTTTGCGGCGCCGAGCGACCCGGCCCAGCTCAACAGCGTGGGGGTTTCGTGTAGCAGTAGCGAGTTCTGGTCTGCCATGTATGCCCGCAGTTTTGACGCTACGCCCTGGGGCGGGGAGGGCGACACCCTCTATATGCCCCAGCTGCCCGACTGGCTAGAGCGCACCCGGGCCTGGACGCTTGACCCTCTAGCCCCGCAGGACGGCCCCGGCGACCTCGACCCGGCAGGCGGCTGGGTACGGGTGCGGGATCAGTCGGGTGCGGGTGCGCCCCTGGGGCTGTTCCAGCTCACGAGCCCCGATTATTTCTGGGTCTTTGGGTCGGCGCCCGATCTCAAACAGGTGGTGCATCTGTGCCGGGAGTTGGGGCGCGATTTATCCGGCTTCGATACTGCCACCGCCTATCTGGGCTATGACCTGACCTGCAGTAGCGTCCGGCTGCCGATTGAGTGCGCCCAGCCGCTACAGGAGCAGCTCTTCCTTGCCGGGGTGGACGCCGAAACCCTGCTCTGGGGTGAGGGCTAGTTTTCTGCCCGGTGACTCTAGGGCATACTGAGAAGCATGTTTGTACTGACCTTCATTGCCCGCTCGTCCCAGGGTTCGGTGCAGGAGCACCTCGCCGACCTGGAGAACCGTCTAGAGCGGCTGGCCCCTGCCGTTGCTTTTACCCGCACCTACCCTGATGAGGTGCAGGGGGCGTTCGATAATGCCCAGGACGCCCTGGCCGCCGCCCTGCTCGGGGCCCGCTTTGCCCGGTTTTGGGTGGGCATCGGCGCCGGCGAGCTGGTGCGGCCGCGCTTCGCAGCGGCCCTGGGGGCGGTTTCTACCCCGGAGTGTTCGGGCTCTGCCTTGAGTCTGTCCCGGTCGGCCGTGGAGCAGGCCCAGACCGGTGCCCCACCGCGCGGTATCTGTGTGCACGCTGAAGGGCAGGGCGTCCGGGCCGACCAGGTAACCGGCCTGTTACGCCTGCTCTACCGGGTGGCGTCCGCCCGTACCGAAGCCGAGTGGCGGGTGCTTGACCTGCTCGTGCCCGGTGTGCGCGGGCAGCAAAAGGCGGTTGCCCAGGCTCTGGGAATTACCTCCCAGGCGGTGAGTAAGACCCTGGTGCGGTCCTACTGGCATGAGGAGCTGGCTTCTCGCGAGCTCATCGCCGAGCTGCTTGAGGGCTTGGAGGGGCAGGAGCAGTAGGCCGGGCACCGGCAAACTGTCAGTGCAAGAGGAGTGAAATCACCAGAATCACGGGCATAGCGCCCAGGGTACTGAGCAGCACGATATCGCGGGAGAGCGTGGTTGCTACGTTGTACCGCACCGCGTAGTTATACATGTTCTGGGCGCTGGGCAGGGCTGCAAGAATGGTGGCTGCGAAGATATCGCTCTCACTGAGGTGGAAAACGTAGCGGGCCAGCAGGTAGGCAACCAGCGGCATTAGAAGGTTCTTAAAGCTGGCGGCAAGCACGGTTTCAAAGCGTTGGCCGGGAGTATCGAGCACCTTGGAGCCCCGCAGTGACATGCCGAAAGCCGCCAGGATCAGAGGTACGCCCGCACCGCCCAAGATGCGGAAGGGCTCCATGACCACATCGGGAACCTGCAGGTTGAACACGTTGACCAGCAGGCCCAGGGCTGAACCGATAATCAGCGGGTTTTTGATGGGCTGGGTGGCAACGGCTTTCATGGAGACCGAGCCGTGGGAGATGGCATCCAGGATTGAAAGCACGATGGGGGCGGCGATCAGGAGCTGGAAGAGCAAGATAGGGGCTACCTGGGCAGCGTCGCCCACGATGTAGGTTGCTACGGGCAGGCCCATGTTGTTGGCGTTGATATAGCCGCTGGCTGCGGCGCCCACGGTGACGGTGCCGGCGTCCTTTTTGAGCAGGAACCTGGCGATAACGGCAAAAAGCAGGGCGACCGTAGCGAAGCTCAAAATAGCCACGGGAAGGCGGCCAGAGAAGATAACGTGCAGGTCAGCCCCGGCCATGGTCACGAACATGAGCGGGGGCAGGGCTACGAAGAAGGCAAAACGGTTGAGGGAGAGCCCGGAGTTAGGCGGCAGAATGTCAAGGCGGGCGACCAGGTAGCCTACACCCACCACGACCGCGATGATGGTAAACCCTTCAAGGACTGCGAGCATGCTGGGCTTCTCTCTGCCGTCAAGCCGTTAGGGCTTGAGCTGGCAGGCGGTGGAGCGGTTGGTGGAGATTTGCAGGTAGACTCGCTCAGCCAGCGGGCGCAGCAGGGGGTTCTTCAGGGCGGACACCGCCACCCGCACGGGCGCGTACCGGCTGGTGGCCAGGGCTAGGGCGATGGCGAGCGCCCCGTAGGCCACCTGGCCGGTCGGGGTGATGAAGGGGATTTGGCGCATGAAGCGCTCAAAATCGACGCCGTGCTCTTCTAGGCGGTCGTAGTGGCCGGGGCGCACCTGGGCTTCTAGCCCGAGGTGAGTGAGTACTCTGGCAGCTTTTTGGCAGATGCCGCAGTCGGGGTCGTAGAGCAGCAGGCCTTTAGCTGGTACAGAGGTGGTCACGGTGGCCCTTTCTCTTCCGGGTCAGATGTAAGACCACCATAGCAAGCGGGGCGAGCAGCACCAGAGATGAGCGCATTATTTCAACGGGTATGACGGGCCAGCCGGTGCCGCTCTGCCTTACTTAGAGCAGGTCGCGCAGGATCGGCACTGTGCCGTCCTCGTAGACCGAGCCGGTGACGTCCGTAGCCAGCTCCGCCACCTCGGGCAGGGCCTGGCCCATAGCCACGCCGCGGGCGGCCCAGTGGATCATTTCTTTGTCGTTGAGGCCGTCGCCGATGGCGATGGTGTGGCGGGGGTCCACGCGCAGCTTGCGGCGGATTTGTTCTAGGGCGGTTGCCTTCGACACCCCGTGCGCTGCTACGTCCAGCCAGGCACTCCAGCCCACCGCGTAGTTAACCCCGTGCAGGCCCGAATCGTAGATAGCGCGTTTGAAATCGTCGGGGGTGTCTGTGGGTGAGCAGACCACCACGCGCACGGCCGACTTCATCGCGGCCATCTCGGTGCGGGTGGTCTTCACGGTGTTCACGCCGAAGGACCAGTCCTCAAAGTTATCGGTGGCATAGACCGTTCCGTCGGGTGCTTCCAGGGCTAAGGACGCGTGCGGCAGCTTGGCCTTGAGCAGGGTGATGGCGTTGGAGGGGTCGAAGCTGACCTTGTCGATAATGCGGTAGCCAGCTTCTAGGGAGGGGTCGATACTGAGGGTAACCGCGCCGTTGGAGCTCACCGCGTAGCCGCGCGTCAGCCCAATCATCTCAACGATGGGCAGGGTGGCGCCCAGGGAGCGTCCGGTGGAAATGACCACGTGGTGGCCCGCGTCCACGACATCCTGCGCGGCCTTTTTGACGGCCTCGCTCATCGCCCCGTCGTGGTTGACTAGGGTGCCATCAACGTCGATAGCAACCAGGTACTTGGCACCCTCTTCTTTCTGCCAGGCAGAGCGGCGCAGCGGCAGGGTTTGCATGTCTTTAATCTCTGAAATCATCGGTGTCTCTTTTCTCTCGTGTAGACCAGACTATACAAAAGCCGGGTTAAGGCAAGGTGAGCAGGGGGTGAAGGGTCGCCCAGCGGGGGCGTCCGTAGGGTGAACTGCATGGTTTCTTTCGAGACGCGGAAGAATATCCGCAGTTCGAAAGAAACCCCGCAGTTCGCGAATCTACCGGGTCGGGCCAGTACAGAAGTGGAGGTTAAACTTGTATGTATGTCTCTTGCCAAGCTGTCTAACAGTACCCAGAACTACCTCAAAATTATTTGGGGCATTACCGAGCACGGTACCGAACCTGCATCTACCTCTGTCATTGCGGCGAGGGCAGGGTTGCGTCCGTCGTCGGTATCGGACGCGGTGAAGCGGCTTGCTGCCGCCGGACTGGTGGAGCACCAGCGATACGGGACAATTGAGCTGACAGAGCAGGGACGGGAATATGCGGTGTCGATGGTGCGCCGCCACCGCCTAGTTGAGACTTTTCTGGTGAAGACGCTGGGCTACACCTGGGATCAGGTACACGATGAGGCGGAGGTGTTGGAACACGCCGTCTCGGATTTAATGATTGAACGGATTGACGCCCTGTTGGGGCACCCAACCCGCGATCCGCACGGCGACCCGATCCCCTCCCCCACGGGTGAGGTAGAGTCCATTGCCCCGCATACCCTTCTTGATTGTTCGCCGAAGGACAGGGTGCTGGTAGAGCGTATTTCGGACGACGACCCCCAGCTTTTGCGGTTCTTTGCGGGGCATGGCATTGCCCCGGGTACGCGCTTGGAAGTTACCGCTGTTAACAGTGCAGAGGCGGGGCAGGGTTCCGCCGTGAATCTGGCTCTGCCTAATGATTCTGAGCTCTCCCTCGATGCGGGTGCAGCTGCCGCCGTGTATGTCTCTTACCTGTAGAAGGCAGGAGTGCAGGGCGGTCTCGTCGTGGCCTGCCCGTCCTGTGAGGAGGTGCCGGTGAGCGCTTCCCTCGTCCCTGGACGCCTAGCCCTTGGACGCCTGAGCGGTTGCCTGGCGTCGAGCCAGCAGGCCATGGCGCGGGGCACATAGGTAGGCTGCGCCGAAGAAGGTGCCTAAGGCGATTACTACCGCACCACCGGCGGAGACGTCTAGATGGTAGCTGGCGTAGAGCCCCACCAGGGCACCGGCTAGGGACACACCGGCAGAGATCGCCAGCATGGTGCTGAATCTGTCGGTGAGCAAACGCGCTGTGGAGCCGGGAATTACCAGCATGGCGACAACCAGCACCACGCCCACAATCTGCAAGGCGAGTACCGAGGTCAGGGCGAGCGCCACCAGCAGGATCCCTGCCAGCAGCCGCGGGCTCAGACCAATGGCGTGGGTGTAGCCGGGGTCGAAGGCGTAGAGCACCAGGTCGCGGCGTTTGATTATGAGTACGGTGACTACCAGTACCGCCAACACCGCGATTTGGGCGACTTCAGCCCAGGACACCCCTAGCACGTTGCCAAAGAGTATGCTGTGCAGGTCCGTCTGGGAGGGTGTCACGGAAATCAGTACCAGCCCCAGCGCGAACATCACCGTAAAAACGATGCCGATGGCGGCGTCCTCCCTGATGCGCCCGCTACCACGCACCGCCCCGATGAGGGCAACTGCAAGCAAACCGGCAATCACCGCCCCCACGGCGAAGGGCGCACCCACCATGTAGGCGAGCACCACCCCGGGCAGGACGGCGTGAGAGATAGCGTCGCCCATGAGCGACCAGCCCATGAGCACCAGCCAGCAGGACAGCAGGGCGCAGACGAGGGCGGCAATCACTGTCACCAAGAATCCGCGTTGCATAAAGCCATAGGTCAGCGGTTCTAGGAGTACGTCAAGCACGGTTGCCCTCCTGGGTTGGGGTCAGTGGGTTCATGCCGAAGGCCCGCACCAGGTTATCGGGGGCGAGCACGGTGGCGGGGTCTCCTGCCATCAGCACTTGGTTGCGGAGCAGGACGGCGGTGTCTGCTAGGTCTGCTAGGTTGGCTAGGTCGTGGGTTGAGATCAGGATCCCTGCCCCGGCGTCCCGTAGTTCCCGCAGGAGGGTTACCAGCATGGTTTCGCTCCGTTTATCGACCCCTGCGAAGGGCTCATCGAGTAGCAGGAGTTTAGCTCCTTGTGCCAGTCCGCGTGCCACAAAAGCTCGTTTGCGCTGGCCACCTGAGAGGTTGCCAATTTGCCGGTGGGCCAGGTCGGTGAGTTCTACCCTTTCCAGGGCTTTATCCACAGCGGCGTGGTCTTCGGCCCGGAGCCGTCGGGCGAAGCCCAGCCGCCCGTACCGTCCTTGTGCTACCACATCACGGACAGATACGGGGAACGAGAAATCAATCTCCTCCCGTTGGGGCACATAGCTCACCACGCCAGCTTTCCGCGCTGCTTTTGGGGTCATACCGTCAATCATGACCGACCCGCTGGCGGGAGCAACGCCCATGATCGCCTTAAAAAGTGTGGACTTACCCGACCCATTCATGCCTACCAAGCCACACACGCTCCCGGCGTCTACTGCCAGGTGCGCCCCCCGAAGAGCATGCACGTCGCCGTAGGTAACCGTTACATCTCGGATATCTAAAAGGCTCATTCTTGTACTCTAACGCTGCTCAGTTTCTTTTGAAGTTATGGACGCGGCGCCGGAAGGCAGGTTGCGGGTCTCCTGGGTGGGGCCGCGTCCTGCGCCGGCAGCCGCAGGTCAGTGGGCGGGAATCTACCAGGTTTTGTTATATGCCGGGGCTACTTGCTGAGCGCATCTGCAATGGTTTCTGCGTCATAGCGAATCAGGTCCAGGTAGGTGGGCACGTCTCCGCCTTCTTCAGAGAGCGAATCGACGCAGAGCGCACCTGCATAGGTTGAGCCTGATTCTTGAGCTACCTGTTCCATGGTTTTCGACGACACTGTGGACTCGCAGAACACGGCGGGAACCTTGTTCTCCTCTACAAAAACAGCCACCTCAGCTACCCGGGAGGCGCTCGGCTCGCCGTCTGAGTTTACCGCCCACAGGTACTTTTCGGTGAGCCCGGCGTCTGCTGCTAGGTAGGAGAAGGCTCCTTCGCAGGTCACCAGGGCCCGTTTGCCTTCGGGTACGGTGGAGAGATCTGCCACTAGCTCGTCGTGGACGGCTTGTAGCTGCTTCTTGTAGGTCTCAGCGTTGGCTCGGAATGCGTCCGCGTTATCGGGGTCTAGCTCCGCAAAGGCGTCTGCGATGTTATCGACGTAAGTCTGTGCTACTAGCGGACTCATCCAGGCATGCGGGTTGGGCTTACCGGCGGATTCTGCTTCAGCGATGTTGATGGTCTGTACGCCCTCGGATACGGTCACGCTCTGGGCGTCGGTGTCCTGTAAGAACTGTTCAAACCATGCTTCCAGGCCTAGTCCGTTAGCGAGGATAAGGTCTGCGTCCGCCCCCTTTTTCACGTCGGACGGGGTGGGGTCGTAGTCGTGTATTTCGGCGCCGGGTTTGGTGAGGGATTCTACGGTGATGTGTTCGCCGCCCACGTTCTGCGCCATATCTGCCAGCACGGTGAAGGTGGCGATGACGGTGGGGGTATCGTTTTGCGCTGTAGTGTCGCTGCCGTCGCCTGGGGTGCAGGCGGTGAGGACGCCCAGGGCGAGTGCCCCGCTGGCAGCGAGCATGCGGTGGCTGAGGCGGCGGGTGTGGGAGGTGCGGGTTGCCTTGTTCATGGGTGCGTTGTTCCTTCGTTGGAGATGCGCGTTCTTCTGACTTACGCCGTTGTAGTCGGTGAAGCCCTGTTCATGGTCTGGTGTGTGCAACCATCATAAGTTCGCCTAGACGAACTTTTCAAGGGATGCGGTCTAAGCCCCCCGTTCATTAACACAAAAATTCCCCACGAAACCCTGCTTGACAAGTACAAACAGTATCTCGTGGGGAACCAAAAATAAGCTACTGAGCGACGGTGGGGATGACCTCAAGGCCGCCCATGTAGGGGCGCAGGGCCTCGGGGATGCGGACGGAGCCGTCGGCCTGCTGGTGGGTTTCGAGGATTGCGACCAGCCAGCGGGTGGTGGCCAGGGTGCCGTTGAGGGTGGCGACGGTGCGGGTGCCGCCCTTCTTGGTCTTGCCGTCTGCGGTAACGGTGTCGGGCATACGCTCACGCACGTTCAGGCGGCGGGCCTGGTAGGTGGTGCAGTTGGAGGTTGAGGTCAGTTCGCGGAAGGCGCCCTGGGTGGGGACCCAGGCTTCACAGTCGAACTTGCGGGCGGCGGAGGAGCCCAGGTCACCCGCAGCGGTGTCGATCACGCGGTAGGAGAGCTCGCACTTAGCCAGCATCTCTTCTTCCCAGGCCAGCATCTTGGCGTGCATGTCTTCTGCCTGCTCGACGGGGCAGTAGACGAACATTTCGGCCTTGTTGAACTGGTGTACGCGGATAATGCCGCGGGTGTCCTTACCGGCGGAGCCGGCTTCGCGGCGGTAGCAGGAGGACCAGCCCAGGTACTTCTTGGGCCCCTTTTCGAAGTCGATGATTTCGTCGGCGTGGTAGCCAGCGATAGCCACCTCGGAGGTACCGACCAGGTAGAGGTCGTCGCGCTCAAGGCGGTAGATTTCGTCGTCATGTTCAACGTTGAAGCCGGTGCCGTTCATGGTTTCTGGGCGCACCAGAGTGGGGGTGGTGAGCATGGTGAAGCCGTTGGCGGTGGCCTGGTCGAGGGCCATCCACATGAGGGCCTGCTCCAGGCGGGCTACGTGGCCCTTGAGGAAGTAGAAGCGGGAGCCTGAAACCTTGGCGCCACGCACCATGTCGATGCCGTCAACCAGTTCGCCGATTTCAAGGTGGTCGCGGGGTTCAAAGCCGTCTGCTTCGAAGTTGCGGGGTTCGCCTACCTGCTTGACGACCACATAGTCGTCCTCGCCACCGGCAGGAATACCGTCAATAATCAGGTTGCCTACGCCGGCGACCAGTTCTTCCTGGCGGGCGGCAGCGGCGTCGGCGGCAGCCTTGGCTTCTGAGACCTTCTGGGAGAGTTCCTTAACCTCAGCGAGCAGGGCCTGCTTTTCTTCCTTGGCGGCCTTGCCGATTTTCTTGGAGAAGACGTTCTGTTCGGCGCGCAGTTTCTCGAACTCGTTGATGGAGGTGCGGCGGGTGGCATCCGCTTCGAGAATCTGGTCGATGACGGTTTCGTCAGCGCCGCGAGCGCGCTGGGAGGCGCGGAAGGCGTCGGGGTTTTCACGCAGGAGGTTAATGTCAATCATGCCTCTAAATTTACCGTAGTTGTCGCTGCGATGACAGGCGCGCGGACGCCGGGCGGTGGCGCGTGGTTTTCTTCAGTATGCTGGTGATATGGTTTCGCGTTCGACTCTCGGTGTATCTGTTGCTGCTGCTTCTGCTCTAGCCCTGGGCGGAGTGGCTCTTTCTGTGCGGAGGGGCAGGCGGGAGCGCCCTGATCTTTTCCCTGTCTACCGGCCCCTGCACCGTATGTTAGAGCCGGGTGAGCCGAAGCAGGTTGCGGTGGTGTATAACCCTACCAAGGATCGGGCCGACTCCATCATTCGTATGATTACCGCGGAGCTGGGGTTGGCAGGCTGGCCCAAAGCTAGGTTTTATGAGACAGAGGCGGACGACCCCGGTTTTGGCTTGGCTCAGCAGGCTATGGCTGACGGGGCTGAGGTTGTTCTGGCTGTGGGCGGTGACGGCACCGTGCGCGCGGTTGCGGACGGCTTGGCGGGTACGGACGTCCCCCTGGGCATTGTGCCCCTGGGCACCGGTAATTTGCTGGCGCGCAACCTCGATATGGATGTGAACGACTTACACGCCTGCATCAACATTGCCCTACACGGGCAGAGCCGCACCATCGATATGATTCGTATGGATATGAAGGGTGAGCAGGATTTGCCCCCCGTTAATTTTGTGGTCATGGGCGGGGCCGGGTTCGACGCCCAGATTATGACTGATGCTCGCGAAGATTTGAAGGCTCGTATCGGCTGGCTAGCCTATGTTGAGGCCAGCACCCGGCACATGTTTACCCGCCTCCGACCGGCGGTGATTACGGTCAATAACGGTACGCCGATTCGCCGTAAGATTCGGGCTGTGCTGGTGGCTAATACGGGCAAGATTCAGGGCGGGGTGAGCCTGGCGCAGACCGCTCAGCTCTCTGACGGGCAGCTTGAGGTGATTGTGCTAACCCCGCGTAACCTGGGCAGCTGGGTTCGTATGGCGGCGCAGTTTATCTTGCGCCCCGCCCGCGTGCGTTACCCGGTGGTGGAGCATTTTGTGGGCACGGACGTCCGCGTCTACTTCCCCAACACCTGCCTCCCCGTTGAGGTGGACGGGGACGTTCTGGGTGAGGTGAGCGATTTTCATGCCCAGGTGCTCCCCGCCGCGGTGAAGGTGCAAGTTTACCCCGATGACATGCAGATTCGTTCGCTCAGTGATTTTGTGAATGCCCGTGATGAGCTGGTAGAGCAGCAGCGCCTCTGGTGGCAGCGGCTACTGAGGCTCTAGATGTTGTGCTTGAGGCTTTCGGGCCGTCCGCCGGGGAAGAGGGTTTCGACCCAGTCGCGGGCGGCGTTGAAAGAAGCCTCATCGTGCATGGGGTCTACCGCTGCCAGGCGCTTATCGGCTCGCGGGTAGGAGCCCAGGTAGAGCACACCGGGTGAGACCCGGTGGATGCCGCGCAGGGCATCACGCACGCGGGCGTCGTAGAGGTGGCCGTCGATGTCGATAGAGAAGAAGTAGGCCCCCAGAAATTCGCCGGTGGGTCGAGACTCAATGCGGGAGAGATTGATTCCCCGGGTTGAGAACTGTTCAAGCAGGTCAAGCAGGGCGCCGGGGCGGTCCTGGGGCAGCGGGATGACCAGGGTGGTTTTGTCTGCGCCAGTGGGTGCGGGGGGTTCGGCGTCACGGGCAACCAGCACGAAACGGGTCACGGCGTTCTTGTTATCGCCAATATTGTGAGCCAGCACCTGCAGCTCAGGGTGGGCCTGGGCCACAGCGGGCGAGCAGATAGCGGCCTCGTAGCCGGGATTCTCATTCAGCAACCCCAGGGCGGCACCCGCAGTGGACGAGCCCGGCAGGTAGTTCACGCTGGGCTTGTTCTCAGCCACCCAGGAGCGCACCTGCGCCCAGGCATGCGTATGGGTTGAGATAGTTTTGACGCTCTCTAAGGTGGTGCCGGGACGGGCAACCAGCACAAAGGTAATGGGCACCAGCACCTCCCGGACGATACGCAGGGACCCATCGAGCGAGGCAATAGCGTCCAAGGTTGCGGTGACGCCACCTTCAACGGAGTTTTCGATAGGCACCATGGCGGCGTCGGCGCTGCCATCGCGCAGGGCGTCGAGGGCCGCGGGTACGGACGTCGCGGGGATGCGTTCAGCGTCAGGCGCGCCGGGGACGGTGAGAAGAGCTGCTTCGGTAAAGGTGCCCGACGGGCCAAGATAGGTGTAACGCATGGGGTCTAGTTTAGCGGGTGGACGCCGCACCCCGGCCCCCTGCCAAAGGGTTCGTGGAGGTTTGTACCGGGTGGTGCCCACCAAGAGAGCCTTTTGTGGGCAGAACCCGGTACAAAGTGTAGGCGAGGAACGGACGCCGGTCGGCAACTAGGCCGTAGAACGGGCCAGCGCAAAGAGGTCGGCCGGCATAGGCCGTTCAAGCTCCCACTTAATATGCATCGGCTTTGAACCGCTATGGGAACGGTAATTTACAGGGCCTACAAACAAATACGGTGCGGTACCAATTCCGTCCTCTTTGGTATAACGCACAAAGAGTAAGGGCATTTGGCCCAGCTCTCCATGATGCTGGTAAATCTTTCCCAAACGACTATCAGGAGCGGTTGAGTTCTGGGAGTCCCAGGCAAATTCGCTCTCGGTCACTGCATAGTCTTTATACATCGTTTCAGGAGTAAAGTGCTTCTCAGACTTACTGAGGTTAACAAGCAGAGCAATAGTATCTGTTGCGCGTGATTCATAGACGCCCTGTACTGCACCGGCTGGCACCGATTTCTTTTCGTTCTCATGAAGGCCTATAGCTGCAAAGATTTCCTCACGCGAATAATAGGCATGGGTGCTGAGAGGAATATCAGGCGATATGGTAGATAGCCGCTGAGGCGCGTGTCTATCCGTCCCAAGACGATACGCCCAAATCTGTATGAGCTCTTGAATAAAGTACGGATGCTGACGGAGCTCACTCAGCCCCTGGTCAAGCGTGAACTTCTCTTCACCGCTCCGTATCTTGCCCTTAGGCCAGAATGAAAAGAGAAGCATCCACGCAAAACGCCTTTCGCGCATGCTAAGGTCTTCTTCCCATATATCGGTCGTCAGCAACCTTTGATAAACGTCAATTCGCTCTTCATCATTGACATTAGCTAAAGATTTAATTCGGTTCGAAAGATGTTCAGTTACCGAGCCCTTTTCATACAGCCCAGATATTTTAGGTATTTGTCCCGCTTGATCCAGTAAGAAAGTAAAAGTTAGCCCTTTACCGTTCTTGGTCTTCCGCCCATAGATATGAGCAAGTTCCAGGCCGTACCTATCAAGGTAGGGTTCTAGCAGCTCGGTAACGACAACTTCAAAATTCTTTCTCTTTTGCTCCTCAGCAAATATTTTAAGATTGTCGGTCAGTACTTCTATCTTGGGATTGAGGGCCTCTTTGATACTTCTCAGCACCTGCTCTTGAGTTTTCTTATCAAGCTGAATGCTGCACCCTGGAGGCAGATGAGGATTTTCGACCTCGCCAGGTGTTAGAACGCCTGCACGAGTCAGAGAACGCATTTTTAGGTCAAATCTGAACCCTTTAGCCTGGTTGCCCACAAAGTCCAGTACAACCAGGACAGCTTTATCAGGAGACCTACGCAAACCACGGCCAAGCTGCTGTTGGAAGAGAGTCGGCGATTGAGTAGGACGGAGCATCAATAAGGTATCGACCTCAGGGATATCTACGCCTTCGTTGAAGAGGTTAACCGTAAAGACTGTGGTGAGTTCATGTTCTGGGTCTTTCAGCTGGGCAATAACCTCTCGACGTCGTTCTGCGCTATCGTCACCCAAAAGATAAGTAGCTGAAATGTCAGCCTTACAAAACTCTTCGGCCATGTAGCGCGCGTGTTCCCTATCGACGCAAAAACCAATAGCTCGCATGTTGCGAGGGTTAGCTATTTTTTCCTCAATTTGTTGCAAGATAAGCGCTACTCGTCTTTTATTGGCGAGGTAATACTGTGATAGTTCGCTGTCACGATAGCTTCCCCGCTCAAATGTGAGCCCACTAAGGTCTGTTGCATCGTTGATGCCGTAGTAGTGGAAGGGGACCAACAGGTCAGCTTCAAGCGCGTCCCAAAGACGAAGCTGGGTAGCAATACGTCCGTCAAAATATTCAGCAGCAACATTTTTGCCGTCTGTGCGTTCAGGAGTTGCTGTCAGGCCCAGCAGTTCCTGAGGCTGGAAGTAACTAAGAATTTTCTGGTAGGTGGGGGCTGAAGCATGGTGGAACTCATCAACGATAACGACGTCGAAATGGTCAGGTGTGAAGCGTTCGGTGCCTGTGCTTGCAAGGGTTTGAACTGTGGCAAAGACCTGTTCATTATGTTCAGGGACTACTCCCCCAAAGTACTGTTCACCGAAGTTAGCATCACGCATAACGGTGGCAAAAGCGCTCTGAGACTGGTTCAAAATCTCTGCTTGGTGGGCGATAAAAAGGAGACGTAATTTTTTCCCGGATTCTTCACAGAGTCTCTTGTAATCAAGAGCTGAAAAAATCGTTTTACCTGTACCCGTGGCGGCCACGGCGAGGTTACGGTGATGCCCTTTCTGGCGCTCTGCCTGAAGCTCATCCAGCATAATAGCCTGGTGCGGGTAGGGGTGAACATCTACATATGAAAAGTTAATTTGAAGATTTGGGCGGGCTGAAGCTCCCGTTCCTATCGTCGCTTGCTCTAACGATCTGTCGAGTTTCTCACGGTCTTTGTCTGACCCTGTGTAACTTTCAAACTGGTGCGATTCCCAGTAGCTTTCAAATGCGGCGTTAAATTGCCCAAGGATGCCGGGGGTAACGGTATTGGATATTCTCACATTCCATTCGAGGCCGTCCGTAAGTGCCGCGTGTGAGAGATTTGAGCTTCCCACGTAGCCAGTGGAGAAGCCTGTGTTTCGGTGAAATAGCCAGGCTTTTGCATGGAGACGTGTTGAGTTCTTTTCATAGCTAATTTTGACTTCTGCGCCGTATTCTTGAACAAGCTTGTCGACCGCTTTACGGTCTGTCGCTCCCATATATGTGGTGGTAATGACGCGGAAGGGGATGCCTCGCCTTTTAAGAATGTCTAGTTGAGGCGCAAGGACGTTAACACCCGTTAGTTTGAGAAAGGAACAGAGCAAGTCGACCCTATCGGCACTTTCAAGCTCTTTCTTTATTTCTTCACCGAGCTGGGGCTCTTTGGGGTTATTTGTTAAAAGTGCAACGCTGCTCAGTGGAGTGCTGGGACGGTTCGATGGCTTTCCCTGATGGCGGGGTTTAAGTTCTGTAAGTTGCACCAAAGAGCCAGTATTTTTTGAGTTCTCCAGCTCAAACACTTCATCAGGGCATGATGCACCCTCTAGCTGTGCAAGAAGTGTGTTAACCAAAGCGATACGCTCATTAGCTTCGGTCTGCTCAAGTTTGGCCGTGACCTGCTGCGCTACATAACGAGCAAGAGAAGAAATATGCTCAGAATCCTCACCTAGAATCTCTGATTCGACCCACTCAGTTTCAGGTGGAAGTTCCTGAGAGAGTGTCCTGCGGGTTTTAAGAGTTTCGTATAGCCCGAGAGGGAGAACCTGTTTATTGCTCATATATGCAGCATAAGGTTTTTCTGAAGTAGAACCTGACTTTTAAAGATAAAACCTTCCGCCCGGGTGTCGGCTATTCCCACTCTGTGTAGTAGACGTCATCTGTCTCATCGTGATAAGCCTCTGCTATTCCCAGGCCCCAAAGGCGACGGCATAAAGCTTCGGCTCTAAGCTCGTCTGCAATGTAGTACATGCCGCCTAGAAATACCCAGCCATCAGTCATACACTGACCTGTTTCGCTATCAACCCTGTAATACTCAGCTAATCTATCTCCGCATTCTTCAAGGTCTGTATGCACCTCACACCTATTGGCAGGTTGGAGGGCATACACAACAAGTTGATGGGTGCTCCATTCAGGCGCCTCTTGGCTCATAGACACTCCTCAAGTATTTTCCTAGGACTACTGGAATAATCTATCGATCAGTGCACTAAAAGGCAGATCCCCATAAAACTAACTTCTCAAAGCAAACTGTAGGCCTATTAGCCCACGTCAGACACAAGACCTGTGGATAACTAGCCATCTTCGGCGTAATCTACTGTCAAAAACCAGGCAAGCAGGCCGAAACTCTTGCCATGGCACAAACCCAGCACTATAAACACACATAAGACCTAGTCACAAAGATGTCACCAGGAGACCCTTATGAAACACACTTCCACCCGCAAGCTCGCCCTAACAGCTATCGCCCTACTAGCTCTTACAGGTTGCAGTGCTCAGGCAACAGGCTCGGTTCCCGAACCAGGTTCAAGCACCACGACTTCCGCAGTAGCTTCAAGCACAGCGAGCGCCACTGAGGAAACCGCCAAGGCAGAAGAGACCAATTATTCAGGCGGCTCGAAAGCACCCGAAGGTGAGTACCGTGCTGCTGATGAGCACGGCCCCGCCCAGAACGTGCCCAAACCGGTTGCTCCGGAAGGCATGAACGTTGAAAGCACCGAAGCCATGCTTCTATTCATCAACTACTGGAATGACATGCGAAACTACGCATTACAGACTGGGGATGTTGAACAAGTAAGTTCAATGGTTGACAAGTCTTTCACACAAGAACAAAATTTTTATTCAGCACTCGATCAGATGTATGAGGCTTATTCAAAAGTAGACACGCACCCCACCCCCACCAACTAGACAACGGCCCCACCCGCGGCAAAAATATGAG
>NZ_JBHSTW010000008.1:0-99871 GCF_042660305.1 Rothia nasimurium | reverse complement strand
TCCGATGGGGTATCGGAGCCAGGCTTTGGCAGCCCTGACGGTCTAGGATTAAACCAGTCCAACTTTCGGGGGCTAGTTCATATAGCCTGCGGGGCTCTTTATTTACCTTGGGTCTTATAGCCTGTTAACTTCTAAAAATCTCCCCTCTCAGGGGTCACCTTTTGTGCAACTATTGCGCCATGAGGGCGAGCATCCTGATCAGTTCGATACTCTCGGTCAAGGATTTGGAAGCCTGCCTGACTAAGAATCTCGGCCATAAAACTATCAGGCCAGTACCAGGCCGGGGTGACCGCGTGGTTAAAGATTCCTAGAGATTTTCCCCGAAAATACCCAAGCAGGAGGGTGCCGTCCTCAGAAAGAACCGACCAGATACCTTTTAGTTCCTGTAAGAGTTGTTCTGGTGCGCAATGTATGAGGGAGTACCAAGCAAGAACCCCGCGATATTCCTTTCCTGCTTCATCTGCAACTGTTCCCACCTCAAACTGCTCATGAGGATATTTTTCCGAGGCAATTTCAATAAAAAGGGGAGTGGGGTCAAGGCCCTTCACCTTTATACCTTGTGATGCAATAAAATTTGCCCAGTGCCCAGGCCCGCATCCGAGGTCAAGGATAATCCCCGCGACGGAACTGGCCCAAGAGCTAACCAGCTTTCGATCGGCCTCTTTCGTAGCTTTAATATGTCCTAACACCGTTGCATATTCTTGAGCACGCTCAGAATAAGCAGCGATAGTTTGTGTGTGGCCCTCACGAGTTGGCATCTGGATGATTCCCTAACCTCTCATCTACAGATGAATTCTGTCGAATCCACAAGGAAGTATTGTCTGAGATAAGAGATGCTAAAAAATAGATAGAAGCCAATAGACTCTGAACATATGCGAGATCATCCTCGTAGCTTCCCTTGATGATAGGTTCATGGTGAGAGAAACGATTACGGTTGATATAAACAAAGTTGAGATGGCGCTCAAATTCGACTCTGCTGACCTTGGCTGACAAGCAGCTAGCAAACTTTGGCCAGACTGTTGCTTGGTAGTACTTCGAGAATAAATACCTCCAGAAATCAAAAGGTAGTTCTGCGATAACCCGACCGGCATCCAAAGGCCTTGTCCCGCGCCGCGTTGCGCGTTCGACCGCTTTAACCACGCTTTTCTGAGCTTGATAGCTCAGCGGTAGGGCAGGGTTCTGAAACCAGTATTTGCCGTATCTGTCATCTTGGCGGAGGGCTCTGTCTACTGCATTTCGCAGTAGGATTTCGAGGTGGCCGATGTCAACTAAGAGTTCCTTGGTGATATGAGCATTCCAGTGGTAGACCTGCTCCGGATTCCTATACATCCTGTACCTGTGAAGTCGAGGTTCTGAGAACCACACCTCTAACTCTTCGACTGATACCTTCTTGTTTCCCATGGTTCTTAGCATTATAGTTGAGAATGAAAACCCCGGAACGATCCCTGCTCTTGCATATCGCCGGGGTTACTGTTTTTCAAGACAGTCTAAGATTTCTCGAAGCCCCGCTGAGTTTCTTTAGGTAAGCTGGTCAAGAACTTTTAATCCGTGGGTCGTGGGTTCGAGCTTCGTCAAGGAATAACTGTGCGCCTGTGGCGCTCGCTGCCAAATGTGGCGGTGCCGCTGCCACAATTGGCGGTGGACGCAACATGTTGTGCCCGCGAACACGGGAGGTGGCGGTGAGGGGTTGGTAGGTGTAGTATCTATTACATCAATGAAATAACTCTTCAAAGGAGAAGACCACCATGTCACGCGAATTCAACACCGTAGCTGTCCTCGGTACCGGCGTCCTGGGGTCCCAAATCATCATGCAGGCAGCCTGGCACGGCAAGAAGGTCTTTGCCTACGATGCCTTCCCCGAAGCCCTCGATAAGCTCACCGACCGCTGGGCCTGGATCCGCCAGGGCTACGAACAAGACCTTCCTGACTACACCCCCGAAAAATTCGACGAAGCCATCGCCCGCATCGTTCCCACCAGCGACCTCAAAGAAGCGGTCAGCGACGTCGATATCGTCATCGAGGCCGTCCCCGAAAACCTCGACCTCAAGCGCGAAACCTGGGCCAAGGTAGGGGAGCTAGCCGATGAGCGCACCCTGCTCGCTACCAACACCTCGTCCCTGCTACCCTCTAACTTCGCAGACGCTAGCGGCCACACCGACCGCTTCTTGGCCATCCACTACGCCAACCGAGTCTGGGTACGAAATACCGCCGAAATTATGGGCACCGCCAAGACCAACGAAGAAAGTATCAAGGACGCCATTCGCTACGCCGAAGAAACCGGCATGGTCCCTGTCTACGTCCGCAAGGAGCAGCCCGGCTACCTACTGAACTCCCTGCTCATTCCCTGGCTCGATGCCGGCGCAAAGCTCTACGTCAATGGCGTAGGCACCCCTGAAGAAATCGATAAGGCCTGGACCATCGCTACCGGTACCAAGGCAGGCCCCTTCGCAGCCTATGACACCGTGGGCTTCAACGTCGCCTCACACATCGCCTCGGCAAGCGATGATGAAACCGTCCGCGAGTTCGGTGTCAAACTCAAGGAAGCTCTCGAAGCTGGCTTCAGCGGTGTTGCCGACCGCAAGGGCTTCTACCTCTACGACGAGGATGGCAACATCACCGGAGCCAACGACTACTGGACCGAAAACTTCGGAAAGTAGCGCTACTGCTCAACGGGGCGCAGGCCCGCCGGGTCCTCTGCGCCCCACTCGGCCCAGGAACCGTCGTAGACAGCCAGCTCGGTATAGCCCGATACATAGGCTGCGAGGGCGTCAATGCAGGCGGTCACGCCGGAGCCGCAGGAGAAAATCAGGGTTTCAGCATCCCCTGCCACCGCATCCACGGCTGCCTTGACTTCTTCGGGGGCGCGGAAGCGCCCCTGCTCATCGAGCAGGGAGGTGAAGGGCAGGTTGACGGAGCCGGGAATATGGCCAGCCCGCAGACCCGGGCGGGGTTCGGGCGCGGTGCCGGCAAAGCGTTCGGCGCTGCGGGCGTCAATGACGGCGGCGTCCTCCCGCTCTGCAAAGGCCTTGGTGGTGAGCGCGTCAACGAAGAGGCCGCGGTCTTCTGCCACGAATGAACCGGGAGTAAAAGGGCCCTCGTTGAGGGGGAGCTGGTTGAAACCGGCTGCCTCCCAGGCGGGCAGACCCCCGTCGAGCACGGCAACGTTATCGTGCCCCATAGCCACAAACATGAACCAGCCGCGGGCGGCAGAGAACATGCCCTGGCGGTCATAGACCACGATGGCGGCGTCCTTGCTGATGCCGAGAGCACGGACCTTAGCTTCAAAGTCCTCGGCGCTCAGCATGGTGTGCACGCCCTCGGGGCCGCTGAATTCACCGTCGATATCAAAGCGGCGGGCGCCGGGTATGCCGGTGCTAGCGCCGGCGAATTCGCCGACGGAGGCGTCCAGAATGACCAGGTTCGGGGCGGCAATATTGGCTGCCAGCCACTGGGCTCCCACGATGGGGAAGCGCAGGTTAATGGCGGTAGTTTCGGGCATCATCAGCCTTTCACGGGGGATTGTTACCCTCCCATGCTACTGACTCTGCCGCTACCCGCGAAAGGCTGCGCCCCGGCGTCCTTGCTCATAGACGGCAAGGACGCCGGGGTGCAGTAGGTGCGACAAGTTAAGGCTTGGAAGCCGAGCGGCTTAGAAGATGCCGCTTGCCTTGCGGCCGGTATCGGTCAGGGTGATTTCGCGAGAATCACGGTTCTGGTCGTTACCGGTGGAGGTGTCACCGGCGATGCGGCCGACCTGGGCGACGGTGATGTAGTTGCGCAGGCGGCCCTCTGAGGTGAGGCCGTCACCGAAGTTGAGGTTGGCAACCAGCTGGGTTTCACCGGCCTTGATGGGGTTGGCCAGGGTGACCAGGAAGCTGCGGGTTGAGGTTGCGGCGTCAAAACCCAGGTCGCGGGTGTAGGCGCCGTTGAACCAGCCGGGGGTGATCAGGCGGTCAACGCCGGTGGGGCCCGATGCGGTCTTCACGTCGATGCGGAAGGAGACCACGGGGAAGTCGCCGTAGTAGCGCTCAGTGCCTACGTTCTTGAGGCGCAGGGCGACCAGGCCGGCGTAGCCTTCAGCCTTCCAGGATGAGACGGTGAGGACGGGCTCAAGGTCGTAGGCGGGGGCGGCGGCTCGGGCTGCGGTTGAGGCAAAGGCCAGGGAGGCGGTGCCCAGAGCTAGGGAGGTGATGGCGGTGCGACGGGTGATAGCGGTCTGCATGGTTGTACCTTCTCTCAAAGACGGGGCGGTTTAGTAGGAGTCAGCGGGGTTGCTGTAGAGCTTGACGGTGACCTGGTTCTTGATGGGGACGTTGGCGCGCCAGGCGACGGGGTTGGACCAGGTGCCGTTGAGCATGCAGTACTGCTGGGTGCCGGTCATGGCGATGGTGCGGAAGCCGTAGGTAGCTTCGCCGGTGTAGCCTGCGGGTACTTCGTAGGGGCCGATGGTCTGGCCGACGCTCCAGGAGAGGGAGTAGGAGGCGTCGCCGCCTACGGTCTTGGCGATGGAGTAGGCGATGCCGGCGTTGATGCTGCCCTTATCGAGGTTCTGGGTGCCGCCCAGGTTGAACGAGGCGGTTTCGGTCTTTGACCCGTTGACGCTCATGGTGACGGTCTGGGTCTTGGAGAGGTTCTGGGTGAGGTTGACGGGGGCTGAGGTGCTGTTGGTGGTTGAGATGGTACCGACGGGGGTGAAGTTGTCGGTGACCTTGTAGACCACGGTGCGGTAGTCTTCCCAGGCGTTGCAGACGGGGCGGGCGTTGAGGATGTTGGCCTTGATGGAGTCGCTCTTGTGGTAGGTCTCTACGATGGGCAGGGTGGCGTTGAGGGCCGGGGTTTCGGGGTAGGTGTTGATGATGGTGCCGTTGCCCGCGTCGGTGCTTTCGGCGGCGGTGGCGGGTGCGGACGCCATGGAGAAGGCGAGTGCAGCTGCTGAGAGGGTTGCTGCTACTTTGGGTGCGAGCTTCATGGTTTGCTCCTAGGGTGAGGTGGTGTGTGGGTGGGCCCCTGGGGGCTTACGAGTCATTCTAGGAGCGTGTTTTGGCGCGCTTATATCGCAGGTTAGGACGCCCTTGCTTGGGGTGGGTGCGGGGTCTTGACTTTGGTGGTGGGCGGGTTTATTTAGTGTTTGAAATATTGCTGGGTTTTCTTTAAAAAGGGGCTGGCTTGTCCCTTAAAGTTATGACGACTTTAAGGTTGTATAGACTTGACGTTTTCGGGGTAAAATTTTGTGTTGCACCTTACTTTTCCTGTTGTTTACCCTGCGTTTACGGAGTGCTCTCTTGCCCATGTTCGCCATGAGCGAATTAAATCGGGGGCAGGAAGTCCCGATTCCGCCCACTGAGCCGACCACGGGCGTCCGTCTGCCCCTCCACTAGACTTAGAAACACCCCCCGTAACCCCTCAAGGAAGCCATGCCCATCAACAACGCAGAGACCGTGACCATCCTGACCACCGGTGGCACCTTCGACAAGGTCTACTCCGTCGCCGGTGAACTGGAAATCGGCGAACCCTCAGTGCCCGAGCTGCTCAGCTACGTGCTTACCGATACCGTTTTTGAGGTTCAAAGCGTGCTCAAGCTCGACAGCCTCGATATGGTTGATGCCGACCGTGCCGTGCTGACCGAGGCCCTCAACGCCGTACAGAACGACCGCATCATCATCACCCACGGCACCGACACCATGCCCGAAACCGCCCGCTACCTCGAAGCCAACGCCACCCTCGGCAACAAGGTAGTTGTGCTCACCGGGGCCATGCAGCCGGCGTCTATGCGAAAGTCCGACGCCAGCTTCAACCTGGGCGCAGCAGTCGCCGCCCTTAGCCTGCTCGAACCCGGCGTCTACATTTCGATGAGCGGCCGTATTTTCCCTGCCTCCTCCGTAAAAAAGGACCGGGCTCGCGGCATCTTCGAAATTGCGTAAACCCTGGTGAGCGGGGCTATTGGCCGGTAGGCTTAAAGCAAGCATCGGCCACCCACTGACCAGGAGGACCCCGTGAGCCAGTACCCCGGCAACGACAACACCACCGGTAACTACCAGCCCCCCACCTACCCCAACCAGGCCCAGCCCCCGGCCTATTCGGCAACCCAGCCCGGCTACTACACCGAGCAGGGCGCCTACGCCGGCTACGCCCAGGCTTACGGGCAGGGCCTCCCCGCCCACATGGATGCACCCGAGCGTCCACAGTCCCTCAAAACCGCTAGCCTCATCATGTACGTGATGATTGGACTGGGCGTTCTGGGGTCTATTCTGGGCACTATCTTCTACCAGGAGATTCAGCAGGCAACGAGCAACAGCATCCTCTCCCTCTTCAGCGGGATAATGACCGAAGAAGACTTCGCTGCGGCGGAGGCTGAGATAACTGCGAGCGCAGATGCAGGTTTCGCTACTGCCGGCCTCATTATGGGGCTGGTCTTTGGTCTTATCTGGTCAGCCCTGCTCGTCTTCTTCACCATCATGATGAACAAGGGCCATAACTGGGCCCGTATCGTTCTGACCGTCGTGGCGAGCATCCAGATTCTGAACCTGCTCATGGGTGCACTGACCCTGCTTCTGATCTTCCACTGGACCATGCTGGTAGACCTGCTCGCTGGCGTGCTAGCTATCGTCTTTTTGGTCTTCGTCTGGAAGAACCCCGTCTCAACCTACATGCGTCAGATCAAGGCCTACCAGCAGTGGAAACTGCAGCAGGCCTACATGGGCGCTGACCGGGGCCAGCGCTAGTGCCCCTGCCCCAACAGCCAGACCCGGTGGCGGGCGGCGTCCTTTCGCCCGGGAGCCTGCGGGCTGAGGCTACCGAGCTTCTCACCCGCCTGACCGGCAACCCCGCTGCCGCCTTCCACCCCGGCCAGTTCGAGGCCATTGAGGCCCTGGTGCAGCAGCGCCGCCGGGCCCTGGTAATCCAGCGAACTGGCTGGGGTAAGTCGGCGGTCTACTTCCTCTCCGCTCTGCTCCTGCGCAGGCGGGGGAGCGGGCCCGCCCTCATTGTTTCGCCCCTGCTGGCTCTCATGCGCGACCAGGTAGAGGCCGCTGCCCGCACCGGGGTGCGGGCCGCTATGGTCAACTCGTCGAACGTGACCGAGTGGGACGCTGTGCGCGCCCAGCTCGCTGCCGGTGAACTCGATGTGCTGCTGGTGGGCCCTGAGCGGCTCAATAACCCCTCCTTCCGCTCAGACTGGCTACCCGAGCTGGTGCGTACCTGCGGCCTGCTGGTCATTGACGAGGCCCACTGCATCTCTGACTGGGGGCACGACTTCCGCCCCGACTACCGCCGTATCCGCGACCTGATCGCGGCCCTGCCCACCGGCGTCCCCGTGCTGGCTACCACCGCAACCGCTAACGAGCGGGTGGTGCAGGACGTCGCCGAGCAGCTCGGCACCCGGCAGCAGGGTAGTGCGGGCTCCGCTGATGAAGTCTTTATTTTGCGGGGCCCGCTGTCCCGCGACTCGCTGCGTCTGGGCGTCCTTGCTCTACCTACCACCAGCGACCGCCTGGGCTGGCTAGCCACCCACCTTGGCAGCTTGCCAGGCTCTGGCATTGTCTACACCCTGACCGTTTCGGCGGCCGAAGATACCGCCACAGCCCTGCGGGCCGCCGGCTACGAGGTGCTGGCCTATACCGGTAAAACCGACCCCGATGAACGGCGCGAGGCCGAAAGTGCCCTGAAAGAAAACCGGGTCAAAGCCCTGGTAGCTACCAGCGCCCTGGGGATGGGCTTCGATAAGCCTGACCTGGGGTTTGTGGTGCACCTGGGTGCTCCCTCCAGCGCCGTGGCCTACTACCAGCAGGTGGGCCGAGCCGGTCGTGGCGCTATCAAGGCCGATGTGCTCCTGCTACCCGGCAGGGAAGATAAGGAAATCTGGGACTACTTCGCCACTGCCTCGATGCCGACCGAAGAAAACACCGGTGCCGTGTTGGCGGCGCTGACCGAGGCAACCGCCGCGGGCACAGAACTGAGCGTGCCCGCCCTCGAAACCCGAGTCGATGTTAAGCGCTCTTCTCTTGACCTGCTCCTTAAAGTCTTAGCGGTGGAAGGGGCTGTAGAACGCGGCTCCCGCGGCTGGGTGGCGACCGGAGCCCCCTGGCACTATGACGCCCCCCGCTACGCTCGGGTACGCCAGGCCCGTCAGCGTGAGCAGGAAGCCATGCTTGCCTACCAGCACACCGATACCTGCCGTATGGTCTTCCTCGCCCGCGAACTCGACGACACCACAGCCCGTCCCTGCGGCATCTGCGACGTGTGCGCCGGTCCCTGGTACCCCACCGGCTTCAACCCCGCCCTGACTGAGCAGGCCGGGGCGGCCCTAGCCCGCGTGGGCGTACTCATTGAGCCGCGCGGCATGTGGCCCACCGGCCTCGACCGCTTAGTTCCCCAGGCGGTACACGAAGTCACCGGCAAGCCCCTGCACGGCAAGATCGCCGAAACTGAACGCGCTAGTGAGGGCCGGGCCCTCGCCCGCCTGACCGACCTGGGCTGGGGTAACCGCCTGCGCGAGATTTTCGCCCCCGGCCCCGACGGGCAGGCTGCGGACGGCCCCGTCCCTGCCGACCTGGGCCGAGCCAGCCTGCAGGTGCTGGCCGAATGGGGCTGGGAAGAGCGCCCGGTTGCCGTCATTGGTCTACCCTCACCGGTGCGTCCGCAGCTGGCATCCTCACTGGCCCGCGGCATCGCCGCAGCCGGACGCCTGGCCGACCTGGGCGACTTTGAACTGGCGGACGCCCCTACCCACTTCGGCGGCAACAGCGTCTTCCGCTGTGCCGGGGTGCTGAACGCCTACCGCCTGCCCCCGGCGGCGGCCGACTATCTGGCGACCAACCCGGGCCCGGTTCTCGTCGTCACCGATAGAATTGACTCTCGCTGGTCAACCACCGTCACCGCCCGTACCTTGCGGGCAGCCGGTGCGACCGCCGTCCTGCCCTACGCCCTGGCCCTCACCAACTAAGCACGCGCCGAAGGAACCATGCCCCGAACCGCCCTGCCCACGCGTCCGCGCAACCCGCAGCACGAAGCCCTCATGCGCCAGGCCATTGACCAGGCAAAGTTGGCCCTAGCCAGCGACGATGTGCCCATTGGTGCGGTGGTTGTGGACGCCGCCGGGCAGGTCATCGGGCGCGGCTACAATCGGCGCGAGGCCGATGCCGACCCCACCGCCCATGCCGAAGTCATCGCCATTCGGCAGGCCGCCGAACACCTGGGCAGCTGGCGGCTAGAGGGCTGCAGCCTGGTCGTCACCCTCGAACCCTGCCTCATGTGCGCCGGGGCTATCCTGCTGGCCCGCCTGCCCACCGTGGTGATGGGAGCCTGGGAAGAAAAAACAGGGGCTGCCGGGAGCGTCTACGACGTGCTGCGCGACCGCAAAGTCAACCACTGGGTAGAGGTCTACCCCGGCGTGCTTGAGAGCGAATGCGCCGAGCTGCTGACTACTTTCTTTAGAAAACATCGCTAGTAGGGGAGGGCCTGCCCTAAAACGCCCCGCAGAAAACTGCACAGCCGCCCCACAATCATGTATCTTTGAAAAAGCAATACTATTTTTTCAAATACGGTAAGGGGGCAGGCGTGGCCAAACAACAGGTAGAAGCGGTCGTCTACGCACACCAAACACCGGTGGTCGAGGCGAGCAGTCGCCGCCCCGGGCGTACCAATAAAACCCAGCTCAAACTCTTTGAAGCTGCCATGGACATCATGAGCGAGGGTGGCCCCACCGCCACCACCGTCGAAGACATCGCGGAGCGGGCCGGGGTCTCAAAGGGCACGGTCTACTACAATTTCGGGTCGAAGAAGACCATGATTGACCAGCTCCTGCAATACGGTGCCAAGCTGCTGCTGGCCGAGATGACCACGGTTGCCAGCAACCACGACGACCCCCGAGAAGCCCTGCGGAGCGCCTTGCACGCCGCCATTATCTACCTGAGCGAGCACCCCGGCTTCGCCCGACTGTGGGTGTCAGAGCTCTGGCGGGCCGGTGCTGAATGGTCGCCCACCACCGACCTGATTCGTGCAGACATCATGCGCTTTATCCGCGAGCTCATTAGCCCCCTGGCTACCCGATACACCGTGCGTACAGACCGCTCCATCGAGGGGGTCTCCCTCATTATCTTTGGCGCGGTCTTCATGCTCTCCATGGACGAAACCCGCCACGGCGCTGAGCGCACCCCTGACGAGGGGGCCGAGCTGGCTATGCTCACCATCGACGGCTACATCCAGGGCTAGAGCCCTGCCTACTGGCCCCACTGAGTTGAGTGACCAGGGTATCTAGGGTAAAATTTCCAGAGTTTGGTGACGTGTCCGAGCGGCCGAAGGTGCAACACTCGAAATGTTGTGTACGGTAACCCCGTACCGAGGGTTCAAATCCCTCCGTCACCGCCAACGATAAAAACCCGTTCCCCCTAGTGAGAGCTAGAGGGGGGCGGGTTTTTTCATGCCCAAAAACGGCCCCGTGACAAAAATCTGACATAAACCTGTCAAGCGGTGATACCCGTGTGATACTCGTTTGCCCTTCAACTCTTCACGGGCTGGCGCCCAGTGGTAGCTTTTAACTATGCGTATTAAAGTTCTGGACCACCCCCTGGTTGACCACAAAATTACCGTTCTTCGCGATAAGAACACCCCCTCCCCGATTTTCCGCCAGCTTGTTGACGAGCTTGTCACTCTGCTGGCCTACGAGGCTACCCGCGAGATTCGCGTTGAGCCCCGCGAAGTTGAAACCCCGGTTGCTACCACCGTCGGCTCGCACATTGCCAACCCCCGCCCCCTGATTGTGCCGATCCTGCGCGCCGGTCTGGGCATGCTAGAGGGCATGACCCGCCTTATTCCTACCGCTGAGGTGGGCTTCCTGGGTATGGCTCGCAACGAGGAAACCCTGGATATCGTCACCTACGCCGAGCGTCTCCCCGAGGATCTCACCGGCCGTCAGGTCTATGTGCTGGACCCCATGCTGGCCACTGGCGGTACCCTGATCGAGTCCATCAAGTTCCTGCGCGCTCGCGGCGCTGAGCACATCACCTGCGTATGCGTACTGGGTGCCCCTGAGGGTATTGAGGCCCTTGAGAAAGGCGTTGACGGCCTTGAGAACGTCGACCTCTTCCTGGCCGCCCAGGACGAGCGCCTCAACGAGAAGGCCTACATTGTGCCCGGTCTGGGCGATGCCGGTGACCGCCTCTACGGGGTCGCTGAGTAGGGATTTTTTAGCTCACTGCCTTTAGCCTAGGGGTAGCTCGCCAGGTGGCGGGCTGCCCCTGTTTTTGTAGGGGCGGACGCCTGCTGCGGGCCCGGTACGTGATGGCAAATATATTGCATGGTGAGATTTGGCCACAAAAAGGTATTGACATTTGAATTTCAGGCGTTCTAGCTGTCTGGTTTTTTCGGTAGGTAAAAATATGCAGAAAACCGGGGGTGTCAAGGCTTTATTCAGAACCTAGAGTGTAAAAGTATGCCGTGGGGTGTAAGGGTTTTCATGTTTGCTGACGCCCACCCAGAGGCTAGACTCAGATAAGTTGAAAAAATACGCGAATATTACTTGCTTTAAATACAAATTCGGACAACGATTAAAAGTAGACAGCAGGCCCACCCGCACACGGGGTTTGCTTTCTAGCGGAACCACACACTAATGCTCGACTCATACAGGGAGAAGGTAGGCAAAATGTCAGGTGCACCGGGGTATGTTCACATCTCGCAGCGCAACCGTTCTGCCGCTCAGCGCCAGCAGGGTGTAGCCGGTCATAGCCGTGGTATTGCAAAGCAGCAGCCCGCTAATCTTCGCCCTATGACCTACAAGCCTGAGCCTCCGCGCGCAGCTGCGCAGGAGAACGAAGCTCGCGGCTTCGTCATTTATGTTGGCCTTAGCGAAGAAGCTGCCGCTAACCATGGAACCTCTTTGGTGCGAATCGTCCAAGATACCCGCGCCTATGTGCAGAACCAGGTGCCTGGCGCCGAGTCCTACGCAGCTGTGGCGCTGGCCCCTGCCGATGCACAGGGTAGCGACCTTGAGGTCGTCCGCAATGCTCTGGGCGATCCCACCGCTGTGCACTACCAGCCTGAGGCGGTACCGGCGTCCGCTCATCACGGTGGCGAGGACGCCAAGCCCACCCACTCAGTGGGCGTGCTGATTGATCTTTCCCGCCGCGAGGTTTACCTGGACGGCGAACTGCTCAACCTCACCTACAAGGAGTTTGAGCTCCTCAACTACCTGGTTGAGAACGGCCAGCGTACCGTTGCCCGCGAAGAGCTGCTCACCAGCCTGTGGCGTGACGCTGAAGAAATCCCCAATGAGCGCACCATTGACGTGCATATCCGCCGTCTGCGCTCCAAGCTGGGTCGCCTGTCGAATACCGTGCGTACCGTGCGCGGCCAGGGCTACCGCTTCTACGAGCACCCCGAGGTCGTTGTCTGGGCAGCACCGGAATACTCCATCTAGGCTTACACCTACCATGCGAAGAGCGCCGCACTCAGCTATAGGGGCTGGGTGCGGTGCTCTTTATATGCGCGGACGCTCCCGCCCGGCTACCTGCTGCCGGGGGAGCGGGCGGTAGTAGAGTAGAGAGCATGACTGTTCCCTCTCTGAAAACTTCTCTTGTTGGCTCTGGGCCCATTAAAACTGTCTTTTTACACGGCCTGCTGGGGCGGGGTAAGAACTTCACCCGAATCGCTAAGGGGCTGGGGGAGGGGGTGCAAACCCTGCTTGTTGATCTGCCCAACCACGGGGCTAGCTACTGGACAGAGAGCTTCGACTACCGGCAGATGGCGGACTTGGCAGCTCAGGCCGTTGAAGAGTTTGGGGCTGGGGAACCTGTGGTGCTCATGGGCCACTCGATGGGTGGCAAAATCGCTATGCTGCTGGCCCTGCGCCACCCCCACCTGGTGAGCAAGTTGGTGGTTATCGATATTGCCCCGGGGGAGTCTAAGGGCAGTTTTGAGATTCTCATGGATTCTATGCTGAACCTGCCGATCGATACCTACACTACCCGTTCCCAAGCCGAAGCTGACCTGGCAGTTAATGTGCCAGCTGCTGGCACCCGAGCTTTTCTTCTGCAGAATCTGACCATGTCAAAGGCCGGTAACTCCTGGGAGCCCAACCTACAGATGCTCCGTCGCCACCTGCCCGAGATTATGGGCTGGCCGGGGGCTGACGGAGTTTTTGAGAAGCCTGTGCTGTGGGTTGCAGGCGGGGACTCCCCCTACATCACAGACGCTGACCTTGAGCCCATGAAGAAGCTCTTCCCCCTGGTACGCCGTGTGGTGCTGAAGGGGGCCGGGCACTGGGTGCACTCTGAGAAGCCCGAAGAGACCATTTACCTGCTCAAGCGCTTTATCGGCCTCGACGGTTAGGATGGGTGTATGACCGATTTCGTCCTGCCACGTCACGATGCCCGCACCCTCATTATCATGCGCCATGCTGAAGCTGACTGGGGGCTTGACGATTTCAACCGCCCGCTGACCCGTCATGGGAGTGAGCAGGCCCAGCGGGCCGGGGAGTGGTTGAAGGAGAAGGGGCTGATACCCGAGATGCTGGTCAGCTCAGCGGCACTACGCACCAGGCAGACCACAACCTGGGTTTCAGATGCCCTGGGAGAAAAGGCCCCTACCGCCAGCCTGGATGAACGCCTCTACAACGCACCGGCCTCAGCCCTGCTGACCGCTATCAACCGCACCCCCGCCGGGGTGCAGTCCCTGATGCTGATTGCCCACCTCCCCGGAGTGCAGGACGCCGCCCTACAGCTTGCCCGCCCCGATTCAGAGTACGAGGCGCTGATGGACGCCTCCTACGGGTATGCCCCATCGTCCCTGACCGTTTTTGAGGTAAGCGGTGACTGGGACCAGCTGATTGAGGGCGAGGCCCGCCTGACCCATTTCGCAAGCTTTTAGCGGGAGCTGACGGCGGGCGTCCGTACCTGTGGCGCTAACCGCCAAATGTGGCGGCGGCATCGCCACATTTGGCGGTCAGCAGCACACCTGCCAGCAGAGTGCCGTGAAGGTACAGAAAAACCCCGGTCGACCAAGGTCAACCGGGGTTTTGTGGCGGAGACGGGGGGATTTGAACCCCCGGTCGAGTTTAACCCCGACCCTTCATTAGCAGTGAAGTCCATTCGGCCGCTCTGGCACGTCTCCATAGTCTGTGTAGAGGCTCGTCAACGTGGCCTAGCAACACAGCTCTACCCATACTAGCGACAAAAGTAGCGGCGGTCAAAACCCTGTGAGATGCAGGCGCTAACCCTGGAGCTTGCTGTGGACCACTTGATAAAATGGCACAGGTAACACTCAGCGCCCAACGGTAAGGAAATCGGCGTGTCAGAATCGTACAACCAGCAGAATCCCCAGAATTCAGGTCAGAACTACGGCTCCTACAGTGCGCCCAGCGAGCAGCCCTACGCCCAGAACTACAACCAGCCCTACGGCCAGGTTGCTGTAAACCCTGAGGGGCAGAAGCACGCCCAGAACGCCATGATTTTCGGTATTCTGTCCATCGTGATTGCGGGCCTCGGCGTAGTTTTCGGTCCCCTTGCCCTTTCCCAGGTCCGCAAGGCTGAATCCTACGGAGCTGAGGCAACCGTCGGTAAGGTCACCGGCTGGATCGGCCTGGTGCTGGGCATCCTCTCCCTGCTCTTCATCATCGCCTACATTGCCTTTGTTGTTATTTTGATCGGCACCGCCGGTACTTCTTCTACCTACTAGCGCTAGAAGTCTTTTACCTAGAGAGCGGGGGCAGGCTGAGGCCTGCCCCCGCTTTTGTCTCTGAACCCGGACATGAAAAAACCCGCTCCCTTACGGAAGCGGGCTTCGTGGCGGATGGTGTGGGATTTGAACCCACGAGACGGGGTTGCCGCCTACTGGTTTTCAAGACCAGCTCCTTCGGCCGCTCGGACAACCATCCAAACTGTGCTGAGCACTTCTACTATGGTACACAGTTGCCGCCCTAAAGCAAAATAGTGGCCTTTGTGCCCTTGCTCTCGTTAGGCTGGGGATAGAGGTGGGTGGTAAGCGTCCGTCCGCCTAGCTGCCCCGGCAAGGGGCAGAAAATCCTGTGTGAGAAGGAGTTCCCCATGCGCGCCATCCTCGAAGAAGAACACGGCGGCCCCGAGGTGCTGGTCGTGAGCGAGCAGCCGACGCCGACACCTGGCCCCGGCCAGGTGCTGCTACGGGTGGCGGCCAGCGGGGTCAACCGGGCGGACGTCTCCCAGCGGCAGGGTTTTTACCCTCCTCCCCCTGGGGCTAGTTCCATCTACGGCCTGGAGGTCTCGGGCACGGTGGAAGCCGTACGTGAGGGCATCGATGAGGGCTACCTGAACCTGGAGCGGGTCGCCCTGCTCGCTGGCGGTGGGTATGCCGAGTACGTGGCGGTGGACCTGAACCACACCCTGCCGGTACCCGAAGGCACCAGCCTCGAAGACGCCGCCGGCCTCATTGAGGTGGCTGCAACGGTCTACTCCAACCTGGTTCTTACCCTGGGGGCTGCACCCCGCCCCGAGGGCAACGACGGCAAAACTCTGCTCATTCACGGTGGTACCGGCGGCATTGGTACCCACGCTATCGAACTGGCCCGAGCCCTGGGGCTGCAGGTTTTTGCCACCGGTGGTAGTGATGAAAAGTGCGATTTTATTCGGGCGCTGGGCGCTGAGGCTATCAACTACCGCACTCAGGACTTTCGCGAGGCCGTCCGCCAGCTTACGGACGGACGCGGGGCCGACTACATCCTGGACGTTGTGGGTGGAGCCTACCTGGAGGAAAACATTAAGACCCTGGCGGTAGATGGCTCTATGGCTGTCATCGGACTGCAGGGCGGGCCCAAGGGGCAGCTCAACCTGGGCTATATGCTCCCGCGCCGCTTGAGCGTGCACGCCACCTCCCTGCGCTCGCGGTCGGCTGCTGATAAGGCCCGTATCGTCGACGGTGTGGGGCAGCTTGTGTGGCCCCTGATTGAAAGTGGGGAAATCTCGAACCATACCAGCGCTGTCTTCCCGCTTGAGCGGGCATCAGAAGCCCACGCCCATTTAGAAGCCGGGAAGCACCGCGGCAAAATCCTGCTGACCCCCTAAGCTGCGGGCGTCCGCGCATCTGCGGCGGGCGCCCTGCCGGCCGGTGAACGAAAAGCGGCGTCACAAGCGCCGTAATATGTGACCTAGCGCCCATAGGGGGGGTATTGTGTGAGTGCATACACCCACACAGTTGTGGGACATCACAGTCACATTGGAGCCTCACCATGTCACCACAGAGCTCTTCAACCCTAGAGCAGGAGCGGCCGAAGCCCTACGTCGACCCCGACGTGCTCGATGCCGAACACCGCACCTGGAAGCCCAAAACTATCGCCATCTGGGCCCTCATCGCCTTGGTCGGAGCGGTTTCCTGGTCCATGATCGCTATCTTCCGCGGCGAAACCGTCAACGCCATCTGGTTCGTCTTCGCCGCCGTCTGTAGCTACCTGATTGCCTACCGTTTCTACGCCCGCTTCATCGAAGCCAAGCTCACCCAGCCCGATGACCGCCGCGCGACCCCCGCCGAATACGACGCTGACGGCAAGGACTACGCCGCCACCGACCGCCGCGTACTCTACGGCCACCACTTCGCCGCTATCGCGGGCGCTGGCCCCCTGGTAGGCCCCGTCCTGGCAGCCCAGATGGGCTTTTTGCCCGGCACCATCTGGATTATCGTCGGCGTTATCTTTGCCGGTGCCGTGCAGGACTACCTGGTGCTCTTCTTCTCCATGCGCCGGGGCGGACGCTCCCTGGGCCAGATGGCCAAGGAAGAGCTAGGAACCGTAGGTGGCTACGCCGCCATCCTGGCAACCCTGGCCATCATGATCATCATTACCGCTATCCTTGCCCTGGTCGTGGTCAATGCCCTGGGTGAATCCCCCTGGGGTGTTTTCTCGGTGGGTATGACTATCCCCATCGCCCTCTTTATGGGCGTTTACCTGCGCTATCTGCGCCCCGGTAAGGTGGGCGAAGTGTCGCTGATTGGCTTCGTCCTGCTCATGGCCGCTATCGTGGGCGGCGGCTGGGTCTCCAACACCGCCTGGGGTATGGAGTACCTGCTGCTCGACCGCGTCACCCTGGCCTGGTGCGTCATTATCTACGGCTTTATCGCCGCCGTCCTGCCCGTCTGGTTGCTGCTCGCCCCGCGCGACTACCTCTCAACCTTCATGAAGGTGGGCACCATCGTGCTGCTGGCTGTCGGCATTATCGTCGTCCGCCCCGAAATCACCGTCCCCGCCATTAGTGAGTTCGCCGGCCGCGCCGACGGCCCCGTCTGGTCAGGTTCCCTCTTCCCCTTCCTCTTTGTCACCATCGCCTGTGGTGCGCTGTCTGGCTTCCACGCCCTGATTGCATCGGGTACCACTCCCAAGATGGTTGAAAAGGAACGCCAGACTCGTTTCATTGGCTATGGCGGCATGCTCATGGAATCCTTCGTCGCCATCATGGCCCTGGTCGCTGCTGTCACCATCGACCGCGGCATCTACTTCGCCATGAACTCAGCAGCCGGGGCAACCGGCGGTACCGTCGAATCAGCGGCCGTTTTCGTTAACTCCCTGGGCCTGACTGGCGTGCACGTCACCCCCGAACTGCTGCAGGGCACTGCGGACGCCGTCGGCGAGCACTCCATCGTCTCCCGCACCGGTGGCGCCCCCACCCTGGCTGTGGGTATGGCGCTGATTCTCAACCAGATGCTGCCCTGGTTCGAACTCACCAGCTTCTGGTACCACTTCGCCATCATGTTTGAGGCCCTCTTCATCCTCACCGCGGTGGACGCCGGTACCCGCGTAGCCCGCTTCATGCTCTCGGATACCCTGGGCAACTTCTTCCCCAAGTTCCGCGACCATAACTGGCGACTGGGCGCCTGGCTGACCACCGCCGTCATGGTGGCAGGCTGGGGTTCGATTCTGATTCTGGGTGTCACCGACCCGCTCGGCGGCATCAACACCTTCTACCCCCTCTTCGGTATCGCCAACCAGCTGCTGGCTGCTGTTGCGCTGGCTGTCTGCCTGGCGATTGCCGCGAATAAGGGCCGCTTCAAGTACCTCTGGATTATCGCCCTGCCCCTGGTCTTCGACCTGGTCGTTACGGTGGTGGGCTCTTACCAGAAGATTTTCTCGTCCAATCCCGCTGTGGGCTACTGGGCTAACCACTTCCGCTACAAGGAGGCCCTGGCGGCCGGTGAAACCTCGCTGGGTGCGGCGAAGGACGTCGCTGCCATGGAGGCGGTTGTACGCAACACCTTCGTGCAGGGCTCGCTTTCTATCCTCTTCGTGGTGCTGACCCTGGTGGTCGTTGTTACCGCCCTGATTGAGGTCGTCAAGGCTAAGAACGGCCACGCGAAGGAAAGCAAGGAAAACCCCTACATCGAGTCGAAGCTCTACGCCCCGGCTGGCATGATTGCCACCCCCGCCGAGCGGGAGCTAGAGGCCCAGTGGCAGGAGTTCTACCGCAAGCACCCCGACCAGATCAGCGGTTCTGCCGGGCACAGTGGCCACTAGGAGGGGAGTATGAGCATCCGTTCTTTCCTCGCCCGCGTCCGCTGGTTCGCTAGTGGAGTTATGGGCGCAGATAAGTACCAGAAGTACCTGGCCCACCACCGCGCCAGCGGCTGCGCCCACGCTCCTATGACCGAGCGGGAGTTCTGGAAAGACTACACTGACTCCCTCGATAAGAACCCGGGAGCTCGGTGCTGCTAGGAACAGTGAGAGGCTACGTGCGAAGGGAAGACTTGCCGTAGCGCATCACAAAGAAGTCTCGATATAACGAGGTACGGGGACACACGGAAGCCGACTGGCTGGGGCTGGCATGAATCGCCTGTGAGCGAAGTGAACCGGCGAGAAGGTTGGTCGGCGGAGTGTGTCCCCGTACCTCGCTTTTCGACATCCAGTAGCAAATATTAGGGTAACCTAAGTATGTAGACCTCGTGAAAGGAGTAGCCGTGGGTATCAAAGACTTCCTGCAGAGCCGCAGGGACGACGCCGAGCTTGGCAAAGGCCTCTGGCGTCGGGCCCACGACCGCTTCGTACGCGGTCTTGACCGCTTCCACCAGATCCTCGAACGCGTCCCCTCCGGGCCCACCCTCGAAGAGCTTGTGCCCCTGGCTAATGATCTGGCTGACCTGCTGCCGCGCGTCCGCTCTATCGCTAGCGAGGCCCAGCGCCTAGCTCCCAGCGCATCAAACGACATCCCCGCCTCGCCCTCTGGCGTCTACTCCGACCTGCACCGGGCTCTCTCCAAGGCCGGTAACTCCTTGGCTCTCTGCGCCGAAGCCCTGGCTATGACCCGTTGCGCCGGTGACTGCACCAGCAGCTGCACCCGCACCACCACCATCGCCCGCCGGGTTGAGACGGTAGAGCAGCACGTTGCGGACGCCGAAGCCCACCTCGAAGCCGCCCGGCAGGAAAGCTTGACCCCGGCGTCCTGACAAATTCTGTCGCCTATATCGCGTAGCTATCCCCCAAAAAGCGCCTGCCCACCTGCGCTGCTAGCCGGTAAGGTAGTTGGGTGCCCGTTCGCGCTTTCTCAGGGCACCGCTACACATCGCACCTGAATCAGAGGGGACTTCTACGCCATGAACCGCTACGCCCACATTGACGCAATGCGCGCTTTTGCGGTGCTTCTGGTGGTGTTTTCCCACGCCGGGTTCACTTTTGTGCCGGGCGGGTCGGGCGTGACGATTTTCTTTGCTATCTCTGGCTTCATCATCACCTACCTGCTGCTGCGGGAGCGCGATAAGACCGGCGGGTTTGATGTGCCGGGCTTCTATATCCGACGCCTGCTCAAAATTGCCCCGCCTCTGATTCTGGCGATTGTGCTACCCACGCTGGTGTACCGGTCGATGGGTGGGGCCGTCGATACCCTGGATTTTCTGGGGCAGATTTTCTTCTTCTTCAACCTGCGCTATCTAGACTCGCAGATTACGGTGCTGCCGGGCACGCACGTGATGTGGTCCCTGTCGATTGAAGAGCAGTTTTACCTGGTCTTTGCCCTGATCTGGCTAGTGCTGGTGCGCTGGACTGCCTACCGACGGGCCCTGACTGTGCTGGGTGTGGCCGTGGTGCTCTACTCGTCGCTCTCCCGCTGGGTTCTCCACGATGCGGGGGCTAGCACCGATCGCATCTACTTTGGTACCGATACCCGCATGGAAGCTATCGCCATCGGTATGCTCACTGCCCTCTGGTACCACCGCTACGCAGCGGACGAGATGGTGCTGGGGCGCGAGGTCACCGGCCGTCGCTACCGGTCGGGGGCCCTGATTCAGGACGGACGCACCATCCCACTTCTAGGGCGCAACTGGGTGCTTTTCGTCGCCCTGGGGGTTTACCTGCTGACCCTGGTTATCCGTGATGAGACCTTCCGCGATACGGTGCGCTATTCGCTCCAGGCCTGGGCGGCATCCGCCGTGATGCTCTGGGGTCTGGTTGCTTCGCGCCAGCCGCTGGGTGCTGCGGTGCACCGCCTCCTGGCCTGGCGCCCCCTGCAACTGATTGGCTTGTCGAGCTACAGCATTTACCTGGTGCACGATGTGCTTTTCAAGGCCCTGGAACCCCATCTGCACGGGCTTCCGACGCTGGCCCAGGTTGCCCTGCTGGCTCCTCTGGGTGTTGTCGCCGGTGTAGCCATGTACCTGGTCGTCGAGGTGCCGGTCATGCGCTTTAAAGACCGCTACTTCGGGGCAAGCTGGAAGAAGCAGGCGGTAGCGGCCGATACTCCCGGCCCCATGGGAACCAAGAGCTAGAGCAGCCCCTCGCTCCGGGCCGCCGCGATAGCTGCCGTGCGGTTATCGACGCCCAGCTTGGTGTAGATATGCACCAGGTGGGTCTTCACCGTGGCCTGAGAAATAAAGAGAGCCTCAGCCAGCTCCTTATTGGTAGCCCCGGTAGCCAGTAGCTTGAGCAGCTCCATCTCACGGGCCGACAGAGAAATAGCGGGCCGCTGCATACGCTCCATCAAGGCCGCCGTGATCTCGGGCGACAGCGTCCGCTCACCCCGCGCCGTCGCCAGGACCGCCGCCTGCACCTGCTCGGGCGGGGCGTCCTTCAGCAGATAGCCCAGGGCCCCTGCCTCAATAGCAGCAACGATATCGCCCTGGGTGTCAAAGGTCGTCAAAATCAGCACCGGCGGCCCGCCCGCAGCCTTGAAAGCGCGGGTTGCCTCGATGCCGTCCATGGGCTTCATCTGAATGTCCATAACCACCACATCCAGCGCCGCCCCAGCCCGGGCCTGCTCCGCGGCCACGGCGAGCGCCGCCGACCCGTCAGCTGCTTCGGCAACCACATCGATACCTTCAAAGCTTTCGAACATGGCGCGCAGGCCGGCGCGCACAACGGGGTGGTCATCAACGAGTAGGGCGCGGACGGTCACTGGGCCTCCTGGGTGGGTAGCGGCTGGTGGGGTGGCTGCTGACTGGGCTGGTTGAGGGGGATCCGGGCTGTGAGCACTGTGCCTTCGCCTGGGGTGCTTTCAATGTCTAGGCTACCGCCGATGCGGGTGACTCGCTCGGTGAGGGAAGTGAGCCCGTAGCCGGTTCCGGTTTCGCTGAGGGGGCCCGCTGCTAGGGGAGTGGGGGTGAAGCCGCGGCCGTTGTCGAAGACGTCGAGGGTGACTTCGCCGGGCCAGATGCTGAGGGTGAGGGCCGCGCGGCTGGCTTCGGCGTGGGCGGCGACGTTGGCCAGGGCGCCCTGGGCTACGCGCATGAGGGTTGCCGATACCGCCTCGGGTAGGGCGTTGGCTGTTTCTTCCTTCCCTTCGAGGATAAAGGCGCAGGTGAGGGGTTTCCCGGCGGCTTTTTGGGCGGTCTCGGTAGACGCGGTGAGAGCCCTGAGCGCTGACACCAGGGAGTCATCCAGGGCAGGGGACGAGAGATCCCGAATAAAGCGGCGGGCCTCAGCCAGGTTGGCGGCGGCAGAGTCCTGGATAACGCGCACCTGGGCGGCTGCGGCGTCCGCCTTTCCCTCTTGGAGGGAGGACGCTGCTGCCCGGGAGACCAGCACGATGGATGAGAGCCCCTGGGCGAGGGTGTCGTGGATTTCTCGGGCTAGGCGCTCGCGCTCTTCGAGCTTACCGGCGCTGTACTGTTGCTGGACGAGTTCTGCCTGTACCGCGCGGAGCTGCTGGGCGAGCTGGTACTGGTGGGCGGCATCGGCTCGTAGGGCTCGGTAGGTGAAGGAGATGACGATAGCTAGCAGGGCGCCGAGGGTGGGGCCGATGAGGTAGCCGGGGGCTAGGCCTTCTGCCAGCAGGTAGTCGAGGCCGAAACCGGCAGGGCCGACCAGGGGCAGGGCAATGGCCAGGGCGCAGAGGACGAGGGTGGCGGCTACTCCTGCTAGGGGTGTGAGCAGGTGCAGGTAGAGGAACATGATGGGGAAGACTACCCAGGTGAAGGCGCTATCTAAGGTCATGAGCCCCAGCCATAGCAGAGTGATAGTCAGTAGCCACAGGTGGGCGGGAGTAAAGCGGGCTGCCTGCCGGTAGCGGGTGGACGCACCTGGCCGGGGGAAGAGGTCGGAGAAGGTAGCCGGTAGTCCCCGCCGGTTCTCGTAGACCGTTCCGGCAAGGTAGATGCCCCCGAGTACCAGTGAGAGTACCCCGAGCACGGCATGACGTACCTGGTAGACGCTACCGATCAGGGCTAGCACCGCACCGAAGCACAGCAAAAAAGCGAACATGACGTGCAGGCTCACTCGCAGAATCTTGAGCACCAGTAGGGTCTGGTGGGAGGACGCTGCGGGTGGGGGAGGGGGCTCGGTCATCATAGAAATTCACTTTACCTTTAGCTGGGACTGCGCAGGTTTTGGAGCTGGGCAGGCTTTTTAGGCTGTGTGCAGAGAAAAACCTGCACACGCACCAAGAACCCTGCACAGCTAGCGGGGGAGCGCATCAACCAAACGGTTGATTCCAGGTTCAACCCTTACCCCGATGTGGGCGGTGCCGGTAGAGGGCTTGAATAGAAGTATCAAGTTCTCCTGCACCTGAAAGGTAGTGCTGTCGTGTTCGTTGGTTGGCGTGACATCCTCTTTGCTAAGGGCCGTTTCACCCTGATTGGGGCGACTGTAGCCCTGATTACCCTGCTGCTGGTCATGCTCACCGGCCTCACCGGTGGTCTGGGCAACCAGAATACCGATGCCCTTGAAAAGATGGGGGCTGACCGCTTTGTCTTCGCCCCGTCAGAAAGCGGGGGCAAGGCGTCCTTCACCGATTCTGCTGTCACTGCCAGCCTGCAGGACGAGTGGCAGGCAACCGGTGCGAGCGCCACCCCGGTCGGTTTCCTCACCGGCAAGGTTGAGGGAGCCGGGGCCACTTCCATGAGCCTGATTGCTACCCCTGTCGGTTCTGACCTGGCTGAGCGTACCGCGCCCCTGATCCAGGGCACCGAACCCGCTGACGGGCAGATCGCCCTACCCGCTGGCATTGCTGAAGAGATTGGCGCGACCGTGGGCGATACCGTTACCTTTTCGGGTACCGACGTAACCGTCTCAGGCATCACCGAGGACACCTTCTACTCCCACACCAACGCAGGCTGGGCAACCACCGCCACCTGGCAGAACATCACCCACCAGCGTGAAATCGAGGGGCAGAGCGCCGTGCTCGGCACCGTCCTGGCCGTAACCGGTAGCGCAGACTACGCAGCCACCGCAGATGCCGCCGGAACCCAGGCCCTGACCACCCGCGAGTCCTTCGCAGCCCTGCCCGCATACTCCTCCGAGAACGGCTCCCTCAAAACCGTGCAGGGCTTCCTCTACGGCATCTCCGCCCTGGTAATTATCTCCTTCTTGACCGTCTGGACCATCCAGCGCACCCGCGACATCGCCGTCATGCGTGCCCTGGGCGCCTCCCGCGCCTTCCTCACCAAGGACGCCCTCGCCCAGGCAGCCGTGATTCTCGCCGTCGGCGCCGCCCTCGGTGCCCTGGTGGGCTGGGGCCTCGGCACCCTGGCCGCAGGAGCCGTACCCTTCCAGCTCTCAGCCCTCACCATCGCCGGCCCCGCCGCCGGAATCTGGGCCCTGGGCATGGGTGGCGCCCTCATCGCCCTGCGCCGCGTCGCCACCGTAGACCCCATGATTGCCCTCGGCGGCAACTAGAACAGTCTGCCAAGAGGGAGCGGGTGCGCTTTCGCCTGCCGACCCTCTCGGCACTCGCGCCGGGGCGCTCGGCCGATTCACGCCCCGCCTTGCGGCGGATTCCGCTCGCTCTTGCGTGCTGGCGCACCCGCTTGCTCCATCGCAGCCAGCAGGCTCCAGCGCACCCGCTCCCTCTATCTAAACTCGCTTACCTCCCCTGAAAGAGACCATTCATGACTGACCTCCTCACCCGCCCCCTGGCCGAAGAAACCCTAGCTGCCCCCAGCGTCCTTGAACTGCGCGACATCGTGCTGGACTACCCCGACGGCGTAGACGAGAAGGGAAACCCGCGCACCATGCGCGCCCTAGATCACGTGAACCTCACCGCGAGCCGCGGCGAGTTCATCGCCCTGACCGGTGCCTCTGGCTCGGGTAAGTCCTCCCTGCTATCGGTTGCCGCCGGGCTCATCACCCCCACAGCCGGGGCCCGCCTGATCAACGGCACCGACACCACCGCCTATAGGGACGCCGACCTTGCGGCCCTGCGCCGCACCGACATCGGAATTATCTTCCAGCAGCCCAATCTCATTGCCTCCCTCACCGCCGCCGAACAGCTAGAACTCACCGCCCGCATCAGCGGTGCCCGCGGAGCAGAACTCAAAGCCGCCCGCGCCACCGCCGCCGACCTACTCGACATGGTAGGACTGGGCGACGCCGCCAACCGCCGCGTACACCAGCTCTCCGGCGGCCAGCGTCAGCGCGTCAACATCGCCCGCGCCCTCATGGGCTCACCCTCCCTACTCCTGGCCGACGAACCCACCAGCGCCCTCGATGCCGAACGCTCCACCGCCATCGTCGAGCTCCTGGCCAAGGTCACCGCCGAGTTCAACACCGCAACCCTCATGATTACTCACGACCTCGAACAGGTGCAGCTCACCGATCGGGTCGAGCACATGGTCGACGGCCGCCTAGAGAGTTCACCGGCAGCCTAGGCTTTACTCCGAGAGACAGCCAGCCCCGGGGCAAGCGGGCAGGGTAAACTTGAAGCGGTCAAAATAACCTTTACAAGGACACACCCGTGATTAACTTTCACCGCAACGAACGCGCAGCCTCCCTGCCCGCCCGTCTCTCCCGCTCCTGGCTACTGGTCTCTGCCGCCGCAAGCGAAGAAACCATCGCCGCTGCCCTCGAATCAGAGGCCGACTCGGTCATCATCGACTTAGAGGACGGCTGCCCCGAAGAGCAGAAGGACGAGGCCCGCGAGCACATCATCGAGATGCTCAACAACGGTGCCTCAGCCTGGGTGCGCATCAACGGTATTGAAAGTGACCACTGGGCCAAAGACCTTGAAGCCCTCAACCGGGTGAGCGGGCTCAAGGGCGTCATGCTGGCCATGACCGAGCACCCCGACCACGTCACCCGCACCGCCATGATGCTCCCGGCAGGTACCCCCGTCATCGCCCTCATTGAAACCGCACTGGGCATGGTGAACGTTGTGCGTATCGCCAAGGCCCCCGGCACCTTCCGCCTGGCCTTCGGCGTGGGCGACTACCGCCGCGACACCGGCGTCTCCGCAGACCCTATCGCCCTGGCCTATGCGCGCTCCCAGCTGGTTCTGGCCTCCCGCGTGGGCGGCCTGGCTGGCCCCATCGACGGTCCCTCCGTCGGCAAGCACGGCGGCGACCTGCTCAAAGACTGCGCGGTAACCACCAGCCACGGTATGACCGGCAAGCTCACCCTCGACCCCGGCCAGACCGAAACCATCAACGTGGGCCTGGCCCCCAGCGCTGACGAAATCGAATGGGCCCGCGAACTGCTCCAGAAGAGCGAAGGCGACTCCGTGCCCAAGGACGGCTCCTACCTGCCCCGTCTGGCCCGTGCCCGCAAGGTCTCGTCCCTGGCTAAGACCTACGGCCTGTGGCGTAGCTAGAAGAACTCCCAGGTGGCAGCGGTAGGATAGGCAGCGTGAAGAATTATCTTGGTTTTCAAACCCGCAGGACGCCCAGTGGTGGCTTCTCCCGCGGATTCCTGCTGCTCTTTGCCCTGCTCCTGGTACCCTCGCTGGCCCTCTGGGGTTTCTACCGCTGGCTCTTTGCCAACGACACCCACCTGCTGGTGGTACCTTTCTTGGCGGTTATCACCGCCTGGATCTGGGCCTATCTGATTGGCTACGGGGCCGAAAACCACATGGACGACGACTAGCCCACCCGCGTAGGCTCGGGTGTCGCCGGTAGCGGGCGGACGCGTCCGCACGGGTGGTCTATAGACAACAAAAATCTCGCGGCCCGCACCTAAACCGGTGCGGGCCGCGAGATTTTTACTGATGGAGCCCCCAGTCGGATTTGAACCGACGACCTTTTCTTTACGAGGGAAATGCTCTACCCCTGAGCTATGGAGGCCTGTTCCTACCCCTTTATCGGGGGCGAACGAAAGAAAACTTTACCAGAAAGAGAGGGCTGCAACCACCGGTTGCGTGCACCGCTGACCAAAAGAGCGGTACCCCCAACCCTAGATTTTGTGGCCTGTGACACTAGAATGGATGGCATGACAAGTTCACAGCGTTCCGGGCTGCACCCCCGCCCGGTTTTCAATCAGCTCCCCAAGTACGCCGCAGGTAAACCTCCGGCACCGGTTGAGGGGCTTACCCAGTACAAGCTCTCATCCAACGAGAACCCCTTCGGCCCGGTAGCCTCGGTCGCTCAGATTCTGGCTGAGTTTGATACCGTCCACCGCTACCCCGACCCGCTCTCCACTGCCCTGCGCACTGCCCTGGGGGAGCACCTGGAGGTTGACCCCGAGGATATCGTTACCGGTGCAGGAAGCCTGGGCGCCCTGACCCAGATTCTGACCACCTTTGCAGGTACCCACGCCGACGGTGTGCAGGACGAAGTTATCTACGCCTGGCGCTCTTTCGAGGCTTACCCTATCTGCGTTGGCCTGGCCGGTGCTAAGAGCGTGCAGGTGCCCAACCTGCCCAACGGCGCCCATGACCTAGATGCCATGGCTTCCGCCGTGACCGACCAGACCCGCGTCATCCTTATCTGCACCCCCAATAACCCCACCGGTCCGGCCGTTACCGAGTCACAGGTGCGCAACTTCCTGGCCAAGGTACCCAGTGACGTACTCGTGGTGATTGACGAGGCCTACTTCGAGTTCTGCGCGGCCTCCGAGATTCCCGAGGGTCAGGAACCTCCCGTCAACGGCCTGGATGTCTACCCCGACTACCCCAACGTCGCTATTTTGCGCACCTTCTCCAAGGCTCAGGGTCTGGCTGGCCTGCGCGTGGGCTACTCCATCACCCACCCCGAGGTCACCGCCCACCTGCGCGTGGGTGCCACCCCCTTTGCAGTCAGTGCCCTGGCTGAAAAGGCTGCCGTGGCCTCCCTCGACCACAACGACGAGGTTATGGAGCGAGTAGAACACCTGGTGGCTGAGCGCGAAAAGGTCGTCGCAGGGCTCCAGGAGCTGGGCTACTGGGTACCCGAAACCCGAGCCAACTTCGTCTGGCTCCCCCTGGGCGAGCACTCGGCAGCCTTCGCTGCCCTGGCAGAAGCTAACGCCCTGTCCGTGCGTGCTTTCGCAGGCGAGGGTGTGCGCGTGAGCATCGGTGAGGACGAGGCCAACGCCCGCCTGCTCAAAATCGCAGCAGAGTTCGAAGAACGCACCACCAAGCCCCTCTAGGGCAGACGGACGATAGGCGGGCGGGGGCGTCCGCCCGCCTACCCCAACTTATTTGCAATTAATCCCTCAAAATTCTAAAAATAGACCCTCTCTGCCCACCGGCAGGCGTAGGGTTAAGAAAAGGTAGTAACAGAGCAAGACCGGAGACCCCCATGTCACAGACGCAAAACCCCACCAACCCCTGGGGAACGCCAGAGCGTATCCAGCTCATGAACGAAGCGGGTGAGACCACCCCCCACACCAGCTTCTCAGCCTACGCCGACGAACTCACCGGCGAAGACCTCAAAGACATGTACCGCACCATGGCCCTGACCCGCCGCTTCTGCGACGAAATGACCTCCCTGCAACGCCAGGGGCAGCTGGCCCTCTGGGTTCCCTCCCGCGGGCAGGAAGCTGCCCAGGTGGCGTCCGCTCGGGCCCTTGCCGCCAACGACTACATCTTCCCCTCCTACCGCGACCACGGGGTGCTCCTTGAACGCGGTATTACTCCCGAAGAAATCACCCCCCTCTTCCGGGGCTCAGGCACCCTGGGCTGGGACGCCAAAAAGCACAACGTGCACTCCTACACCCTGGTGCTGGCCGCCCAGGTACTCCATGCCACCGGCTATGCCATGGGGCTGAACCTCGACGCCGAGATCCAGGCAGAAACCGGTCAGGCCCAGACCGGCCAGGGTCAGGCGACCGACCCCGAACAGGACGCCGAGAAGCCCGCCGTAGCGGTCTACTTTGGCGACGGGTCAACGACCGAAGGCGACGTACACGAATCTATGGTCTTTGCGGCCAGCTACAACGCGCCCGTCCTTTTCTTTGTGCAAAACAACCACTGGGCCATCTCTGTGCCCTTTAGCGTGCAGTCCCGCGTGCCCATCTCAACCCGGGCCGCCGGTTACGGTTTCGAGGGCCTGCGCGTGGACGGCAACGACGTGCTAGCCGTCTACGCCGCCACCCGCTACGCCATGGACAAAATCAGGGCGGGGGAGGGTCCCGTGCTGATTGAGGCAGAAACCTACCGGCTCGGCCCTCACACCACAGCCGACGACCCTACCAAGTACCGCCCCGAAGACCACGGCGCCACCTACGAGCCGCTCGACCCCATGGTGCGCCTCGAAGCCTACCTGCGCTCAACCGGCCAGGCCGATGACGCCTTCTTTGACGAGGTCACCAACTACACCAAAGAGCAGGTGAAGGGCGTCCGCTCCTACGTTCTTGCCAGCGAACCGGACACCTTCGAAACCTACCTGGACCGCGCCTACGCGGCTCCCCACCAGCAGGTTGAGGACGACCGCGCCTTCTACCGCGCCTACAACGACGGCTTCGAGGAGGACTAAACCATGTCAGACCAGACCCCTCAGCAGGGCACCGAAACCCTAACCCTGGCTAAGGCTATTACCCGCGCTCTACACGATGAAATGACCGCCAACCGCAAGGTTCTGGCCCTGGGCGAAGACATCGGCAAACTCGGCGGTGTCTACCGCGTAACCGACGGCCTGCAAAAAACCTTTGGCCCCACCCGGGTTATGGACACCCCCCTGGGTGAATCCGGCATTATCGGAACCTCCATCGGCATGGCCCTGCGCGGCTACAGGCCCGTACCCGAAATCCAGTTTGACGGTTTCGTCTTCCCCGGCTTCAACCAGATCACCTCGCAGCTCTCTAAAATGCACGGCCGCACCCACGGCCAGTACGAGGTGCCCGTTACCGTCCGTATCCCTTACGGCGGCATGATTGGCTCGGTAGAGCATCACTCAGAGTCCCCCGAGGCCCTCTTCACCCACACCCCGGGCCTGCGCGTGGTGACTCCCTCGTCCCCCCACGACGCCTACTGGATGCTCCGCAAAGCCATCGCCCACCCCGACCCGGTCATCTACTTCGAGCCCAAGCGCCGCTACTGGATGAAGGGCGAGGTCAACTTCGCAGATACCGACTTCGACCCCTTTACCGCCCAGGTGGTGCGAGAGGGCGACGACCTCACCATTGCCACCTATGGTCCGTTGGTTCCGGTGGCTCTGGCTGCCGCCCAGGCCGCGGTTGAGGACGGCCACTCCATCGAGGTCATCGACCTGCGCTCCCTCTCACCGCTTGATATCCCTACTATTGAGGCTTCGGTACAAAAAACCGGGCGCCTGGTCGTGGCCCACGAGGCCCCCACTTTCGGCGGTATCGGCTCAGATATCGCAGCCGCCATCACCGAGCGCTGCTTCTACCACCTCGAGGCCCCCGTGATCCGCGTGGGCGGCTACCACATGCCCTACCCGGTCTCCCGCGTCGAAGAAGAGTACGTGCCCGGCATAGACCGCCTGCTCGAAGCCGTCGACCGTTCCCTGGCCTACTAAAGCCCGAAAGGCACACCATGTCACAGATCTTTAACCTGCCCGATGTGGGCGAAGGCCTCACCGAGGCAGAAATCCTCAGCTGGAAGGTAGCCTCCGGCGACACCGTCGAGATCAACGACGTACTTGTTGAAATCGAGACTGCCAAGTCAGTGGTCGAGCTACCCTCCCCCTACGAGGGCACCGTGCAGGAGCTCCTGGTTGCCGAGGGCGAGACGGTAGAGGTGGGCACCCCCATCATCGCTATTGCCGGGGAGGGCGCCGAAGAAAGCGGGGGGAGTAGGCCTGCGGCAGAGCGTCCGGACGCCGCCCCCCAGCAGGCCGCCGCACCGGCAGGGGAGCAGGGCGGTGGCAACGCCCTGGTAGGCTCAGGCCCCAAGGCCGACCCCGTCAAGCGCCGGGCCCGCAAGAAAGCTAGTCCGCCCGCTGTTGCATCAGCCCAGCCGCCTGCGGCACCTGCCGGCGCTGTTGCATCAGCCCAGCCGCCTGCGGCACCTGCCGGCGCTGCTGCGTCCGCTCAGGTACCCGCCTCTGCACCGCTGGGCACCGACAGCCGCCGTCAGCTGCTGACCGGCCTGCCCGCCCGCGCGGGCAAGCTCCTGGGCGAAGGCGGCAAGGGAATGCTTCGCCGCCTGGGAAGCCATGAGCTACCTACAGAAACCGGCACCAGTGAGGTGCCCCGCCGCCAGCCCCTGGCCAAGCCCCCCGTGCGTAAAGCCGCCCAAGACATGGGCATCGACCTAGCCCAGGTCACCCCCACCGGGGACCAGGGGCAGGTTACCAAACGCGACCTGCTCAACTACGCAGCCCACCTGAGCCTCACCGAACAGGCCAGCGTTACCGACACCACCGACCCCACCAGCTTCTGGATTCCCGCCGGTGCTGGCGGCGATCGTATCGAACGTATCAAGGTCAAGAGCGTCCGCAAGGCCACCGCCAAAGCCATGGTTGAGTCAGCCTTTAAGGCGCCCCATGTCTCAATCTTCGTCGATGTAGACGCCACCCGCACCATGGAGTTCGTCAAGCGCCTCAAGAAATCCCCCCAGTTCGAGGGAGTCAAAGTAACCCCGCTGCTGATCCTGGCCAAGGCCGTCATCTGGGCAACCGCCCGCACTCCGCAGGTCAACGCCACCTGGACAGACTCCGAGATTCAGATTAAGCACTTCATGAACCTCGGCATCGCCGCAGCAACCCCGCGCGGCCTGATGGTCCCCAACATCAAGGACGCCCAGACCATGAACCTGCGGGAGCTGGCACTGGCCCTCAACGACCTGACCACCCGGGCCCGCGAAGGCAAAACCCAGCCCGCCGAAATGCAGCAGGGCACCATGACCATCACCAACATCGGCTCTCTGGGCATTGACACCGGAACCCCGATTATCAACCCCGGTGAGGCCGCCATCATTGCCTTCGGCACTATCAAGCAGAAGCCCTGGGTCGTAGACGGCGAAGTGATTCCCCGCTGGGTCACAACCCTGGGCGGCTCCTTTGACCACCGCGTCCTCGATGGTGATCTCTCCGCTAAGTTCCTGGCAGATGTCGCTTCGATTCTCGAAGAACCGGCCCTGCTCCTCGACATGTAAAAGAGCCGGGAAAGCACAAGGCCCGGGCACTCAAAGAGTACCCGGGCCTTGCAGCACACGGTAACCTCGCTGGCCCCGCTGGAAGTTCAACCTGATGGCTAAAAACCAACGGAACAAGTGTGAACATAGTGAGGCTCCCGCCGGTTAGGGCGGGAGCCTCACAACGCCAAGGTACGAAACCTGGAGCATAATCCGAATTATCTCCCCCAAGAAATCCGAATCTATGGGCGCTGAGCCCACATAGGTTCAGGTCTCGTAGGTTACCTTATGCCCTTGAAAGAACTTCTCTTGATAAGCTCTGGGTCAGTCCCCCAACGTCGCCAGAACACCGAGTCCCCCGACTCGATGCAAGAAGCACTCAAGTTACTTAAATTTTAGCTGAGCCCATCGGGGTTGTATGTCCTCATATAGGGCGACACTAGGGCGTAAGCTGTGGACAGTAGCCTGACTACTTCCCTCAAAATGCCCACAAGACTGCCCCACCAAAGGTGGAATCTCCAGACTATATAAGCTCTAGAAACGCTCAATCACACCGGTCTGCGAAATCTCGATAGCGCTAGGCTCTTCGTCCTCTGAGTTGCCGTCGTGCACCAGCATAACGGCGGTCTGGTCACCGGCAGGGAAGGCACGCACCGTGATAGTACCGCCTGACGCGTTATCAAAAAGATCAACCGCACACTGGGTAAGGGCCAGTGAGACGCGGGAGGGTAGGGCCGAGCCGCGCTCGTCCAGAATATCGACCTTGACCCCGCGCTGGCGGGCCAGCCAGGCGGCGTCCAGAATCTCCTTGTTCACGATGTAGCGGCCGCGAATCGTATCGCGCAACTGGGCCTCGGTGAAGCGGAATTCGTCCATCTCGGCGCGGGTCACCGGCGACTCATTGTAGGCGATACGGTGCAGCATATCCTCGGTCAGGGCACGGACCTCCTGCACACGCTGGGTGGCAATAGCGCCCATATCTGTCTCTTCGGCGCGCCCGGCGTCCGCGATAATGCGCATACCGCGAGCCTGTCTGGTCTTAGAGACCGCCTGCTCAATCTGCTTGGGCACAATCATGCTCACCAGCATGAGCAGGAAGGGGATAGCGAACTCGGTAGAGAGCGTCAGTCGGGTATCGAAATAGTTGGTGTGCCAGCTCAGCACCAGCACCATAAAACCACAAAAGAAGAGCCAGCCGAAGAAGGTATGGCGGCGCAGCACCAGGCCCGCAGCCAGCAGGGTGTAGGCCATGAGGGGCCAGGAGAGATTGGAGAAGGTAATCGAGTGGCTGATGGCACTCAGGGTGGTATCGACCGAGTTGAGGGCGAGCACCATGATGATAGGCATCATGACGTCGGGCAGAGCCAGGCGCTTGGTGGGTAGGAAGACCGGCAGTGCCGCTAGCGCGTAGAGACTCAGCAGGATAGCCCAGTGGGGGGCGCGGGTGACGGTGTAGTGGTCGTACCAGAAGAAGAACGACCCCAGGATCAGCAGGGTGACGGTGCTCAGAATGAGGGTGAGGATGCGGGAGCGGTAGTACTTAGCCAGCATTGGGTTCCTCGTTGGGCCACTGGACGACGACGCGGGTACCCTTCTCAGGTGCCGAGGTAATGGTGACCATACCGCCGGCGTCCTCCATGGAGCGAATCATCGACACGCGCACGCCCAGGCGGCGGAAGTCGATGTCGCTCATTGAGAAGCCCTGGCCCTTGTCTGAGATGGTGCAGAGAATATAGGGGCGTACCTCGTCGGAGCGGGTGGAGTTGAAGGGGCGGCGCATCTCGGTGCGAATCGAGATCTGGGTGGTGCGGGTGCCCGAGTGGCGGGCAGAGTTAGACACAGCCTCGGTGACGGCGTGGGTGAAGGCCCTAGCCGCGGTGTAGGGCAGGGTGGAGTCTGGGCTGGCGAGCGGGTGCTTTTCGATGGAGTCGGAGACAAAGCGCAGGCGCTGGTTCCAGGGCTCCACGCCCTCGGCAATCTGCTCGGTCAGGGCCTGGAAGGTGATAGGGCGCTGGGGCTGGGACTTGAGAGCCTCTTCCTCAAGCACGCCGATGGCGCGGCGGGCTAGCAGACGGGTGCGCTGGGGTAGCTCGCCGGGGTTGCGGCTGGCGTCGAGCAGGGCTGCCATGACGTTATCGTGCACCAGCTTGTCGAAGTCTTGCAGCTCTTTGGCGTAGTCGCGGGAGCGGTTGAGTAGAAGCTGGGCCGAGAGGGTCTCGTAGTAGGTCTTGTCTGATTCGCGGACGGCGTTGAGGGCAAAGCGGGCCAGGCCAGCTAGCAGGGCGCAGCAGAAGCCTAGGAAGGCCACACGAATGAGCAGCTCGGTGGCGTCGAGGGGGGAGCCTTTGAGCAGGTGGGCTGCCACTGAACTGGCCACCAGCAGCACCGGGAAAACGAGGCTGTGAATGATGCTCTCACGCGGGCTCTCTTCGAAGACCGGAACCAGCATAGCGTAGATACCAAAGAGCCAGGACCAGGGAATAGCTGAGTGCTCAGCGCCCACGGTGAAGGGCCACAGAATGTAGGAACCGTAGGCGATAGCAAGCATAAAGCTAACGACCTTGGCTGAGACTTCCTTGCGGATACCGTTGAACATGAGCAGGGCCGCATGGGCAACCAGCAGGGGAATAATTGCCAGGTACCAGTAGGAGTCGCCCCCGCGGATCTCTGAGATGTTGGCAAGTGACTGGCAGAGCAGGCCTACTGCCATCAGGGAGTAGATGATTTCCAGGGTGCAGTAGAGGCCGAAGGAACTCGGGCCCATGAGTCGCTGCTGCCCGGTGGTGAGGGAGAGCGACTTGAAGGAGAAGGAACGGATGCGGTCCGCCCGCGACGGTTGTAGCGCGTGGGCTAGGTCCCGGGAGGCGCCGCCGGTGGTGGTAGACAGGGTGCGTCCTTAGGTCTTCGCTTCTTAGAGGTTGCGGTCTGCGGTGGAGGTGTCTTCCATGGAGTCGACCAGGCCGTCTTCGATGGCGCGAATACGCAGGTCAATCTTGGTGGGGGCGGGGCGGCCGACGCGGGCGTACTTTTCGCGGATGCGGTCGATGTTGGTCTTAACAGCGGACTGCTTGATGCCCATACGGCGGGCTACCTGCACCTGCGCAAAACCTGAGGCGTAGAGGCGCAGGGTTTCCTGCTCGCGGGGTGAGAGGTTGGCGCGGGAGAACTCGTGGTCACCGTCGATTGCTGCTGCCAGTTCCTTGGTGACAACGGCCTTGCCTTCGGCTATGTTCTTGGCTTCTGCCAGGGCGTGTTCCAGAGGTTCTGACTTGCGCACCAGGCCCAGGGCCCCTGCTTTGAGGGCTTCACGAATCAGGCCGGGGTTCTCGCCGATGCTGAAGATGAGCACCTTAATGCCAGCGCGCTGCAGAATATCGACGTTTTCTGAGGGGCGGGACTTATCTTGCAGGGAGAGGTCGAGTAGTACGACGTCGCAGTCGCGCTTGAGCTTGCCCAGGTCAGCGGACGAGGGGTCGGAGAGACTGCGGCCCAGAGCAACAAGCAGGTCGGCTGCGGTGGGGGCTGCGGCGACCAGTTCGATTTCGCTGGCGCCTGCTGCGACTGCTCGCATACCTTCGCGGACGACTTCGTGGTCATCGACAATGCCTACGCGTACTACGCTCATAATCCCTACTTACCTCGTGTGCTGGCGCAACCTTCACCGGTGGGCGGTGGCTGCTCATCGGTTGCTGTGTGTGGTGCGGTGAGCAGACTGGGGTATTTTTCTTACGAAAATATTTTACAGGCAAAGTGTGCTTCGTGGGCTGAACTGTGGGCGCTGTGACGCGCTTCTGCTGTCTTAGTGGGGTCGAGCGTCCGCGCCGGTCAGGGCCCGATGGTAGCGGGTACCCAGCCCGGCCCCTATGAGGGCGCCAACCAGGGCCAGGACGCCGGTGGCCAGGGCGGTGAGGGCACCGATAGCCAGGTCAGGGGTGAGGAGGGGCTGGAGGGCGTAGACGGGGGCAAGCGGGGAGGCCAGCTGGGCGGTTGCCCAGGTGAGCAGGGTGGCAAGCAGAACGCCCAGGGTGCTAACAGCCAGGACGCCCACAGCCTGCTTGCTGGGGGCTAGGGCCGTCATGCGCGAGGCGGTGTAGCCGCCAAGCCCGAAGGCAAGGGAGAGAACAAGCGCAACCGTGATGAGCCAGGGTAAGGCCTGGGCGCGGCTAGCGGGTGCAGTGACCGCCAGAACCGTTTCGGTGAGGCCGCTGTAGGTAGATACTCCCAGCAGCCCCATGAGAGTTCGGGCTAGGGCCAGGCCCCCGGTGGCCAAACCGTAGGCAACCAGCGCACCGCAGAAAGCCGGGATGAACTGCACCCGTTTGAGGGTAGCGGCGGGAGTCGTCGCCCCTAGATGTGCTGCCGGGTAGGTGGACGCCGGCACCGCCTGCACCGGATGGGCAGGGGGCACCGGTTCAGCAGAATAAATCTGCTGCGGGGGCTGGGGCTGTACCTGGGCCGATGCGGTCTGCTGGTACTCCTGGCCCGCCTGCGGGCTGCGCTGGTAGCGGGTAGCCGAGACCCCGGCGTCCGCTGGGGCAGGCGCCTGGCTGCCGCGGGCGTCCTGCCCAAAGGTACGCGGATCGAGAACCCGGGTGGGGTCGGAGTCTTCAAAGACGGCATCCCACTCATCAAAGTCGCGGCGGTTCTGGGACGGCTCGGTCACCGGTACCCCTTTCTGTAGTGGAAATACTTAGGCTAGCCCCAGAGCCTGGGGGCTGTACTGGTGGGCCGGGTCGGCGGGGCGCTCATCGGCATTCACATACTTAATGACCCGTGCGGGGTTGCCGACAGCCACAGCGTTGGCCGGAACATCCTTGGTCACCACGGCCCCGGCCCCAATCACGGCATTCTCGCCCACCGTGACGCCGGGGCAGAGGATAGCCCCGCCGCCAATCCAGACGTTGCGGCCCACCGTAATGGGCAGGCCACCCTCCCACAGGGCCTCGCGATCCACCGGATTCAGTGGGTGGGTGGGGGTCAAAAACTGCACGTTGGGGCCCACGAGGACGGCATCGCCAAAGGTAATGGGGGCAACGTCCAGAAAAACGCAACCAAAGTTAAAGAAACAGCCCGCCCCGATATGGGTGTTCACTCCATAGTCAAAGGAGACCGAAGGGCGGATCATCGACCCCTCACCAAGCGACCCCACAATCTGGGCCAGCACTTCCTGTTTGCGCTTATCGCGGGCCCGGTACAGTCGGGTGTACTCCTCAACCAGCTCCACCACCCGGTAATGGGTATCGGCACACTCCTGATCGGGGCGGTAGGCAAAGCCCGCCGTCATCTGCTCAAAGACGCTCTTACCGGCGCGCAGTTCATTCCAGTTCGTCATGCTAGCTCCCATACATCAGGGTCATTAGAGCAATAATCGCCAGACCAACCCCGATTGCAATGAGACCGGCAATAATCATGCGCTTGTTAATCTCTCGCATGAGTTCCCGGAATTCTTCGGGGCTAATATCGTCATTTCTACGTCGAGCCATACCCCTAAGTATGTCAGCTCCACCGCCCCTGTGGCACAATCGTGTGTATGCAGTCAGCCGAAAATTCACCCCAGACCGACACCGACTTCCCCTTGGCCCACCGCCCCTGGATCAAGAACTACAGGCCAGAAAGCAACAGAGACGTTGCCCTACCTGAAACCTCACTGAGCCATCTCATGGCAGAAGCAGTGCGTACCGTACCGCAGAAAATCGCCCTTGAATTCTTCGGCGCCACCACCACCTACGGTGAACTGGGCGACCAGATTCTGCGCGTTGCCGAAGGCCTGCGCAAAGCCGGTATCCAGCACGGTGACCGCGTCGCCCTGGTGCTACCTAACTGCCCCCAGCACATCGTAGCCTTCTACGCGATCCTGCGCCTGGGGGCTGTCGTTGTAGAACACAACCCCCTCTACACCTCCTCCGAACTACGCCACATGTTCGAAGACCACGGCGCGAAGGCCGCCATCGTCTGGGACAAGATTGCAGACAACATCACCTCTCTGCCCACCGATATTCGCCCCAAGAACATCTACGCGGTCAACATGATTGAAGAAATGCCCTTCACCATGCGCACCGCCCTCAAGCTGCCCATCGGCAAGCTCAAGGAATCCCGGGAAAAGCTCGAAGGCACCGCCCGCGGCACCACCCCCTGGCGCCAGTTCATGAAGAACCAGCCCCTGGCCGCCGACCACCACCGTCCCACCGCCCACGACCTGGCGCTACTGCAATACACCTCGGGTACCACCGGCCTGCCCAAGGGCGTCATGCTCACCCACCGCAACCTCGAATCCAACGGACGTATGGGTGAGGAATGGATCCAGCCCGGCAACGACGAGGTAATCTACGCCGTCCTGCCCCTCTTCCACGCCTACGGTATGACCCTGGGCCAGACCATCGCGGCGGTCTGCAAGGCCCGCCTAGTACTCTTCCCCACCGTAGATATGGACCTCATCTTCCGGGCCATGAAACGAACCACCCCCACGATTCTCCCCGCTGTGCCCCCGGTCTACCGCCGTATGCTCGAAGAAGCTAAAAAGCGCGGTGTCTCCCTGAAAGGCATCCGCTACGCCGTATCCGGTGCCATGCACCTTCCCACCGACCTCGTCGCTGAATGGGAAGAAGCCACCGGCGGCATGCTGGTTGAAGGCTACGGCCTCTCCGAATGCTCACCCCTGGTCTCCTGCAACCCCCTCAACTCCACCCGCCGAGCCGGCTCAATCGGCGTACCCTTCCCCTCCACAGACATCCGCGTGGTCGACCCCGAAACCCTCAACGACGTTCCCGACGGCGCCGAAGGCGAACTGCTGGTACGCGGCCCCCAGGTCATGCGCGGCTACTGGAAGCGCGGCGAAGACACCAGCAAGACTCTGCTCCCCGGAGGCTGGCTACGCACCGGCGACATTGTGCGCCTGGATCACGACTACTTCATCGAAATCGTTGACCGCATCAAGGAAGTCATTATCACTGGCGGCTTCAACGTCTCACCCACCGAGGTTGAAAACGTACTCAAGCAGCACGACTCGGTAGCGGACTGCGCCGTTGTCGGCCTGCCCGATGGCTCAGGCGGTGAAAAGGTTACCGCAGCAATCATCCCTGCCGAGGGCCACGCCATCGACCCCGAAGAGCTCAAACAGCACTGCTACGAGCGCCTGACCCGCTACAAGGTGCCCAAGAACTACTATGAGGTCGAGGAGCTGCCCCGCTCCATGCTGGGCAAGACCCTGCGCCGCAAGGTGCGCGAAAGTCTCGAAGCCAAATACAGCTAGGCTATGCAGGCTCGCGCTTGCTGCTGACCCTCTCGCCTGGTTCGCTGACGCTCACAAGGCGATTCACGCCAGCCCCAGCCAGCAGCTGCGCTGCGAGCCTGCTCCGCCTATCCTGATAAAAAGAACTAACCTCGTAGCACGCCCTGCAGGGAGCCATTGGTGCCCAGCAGGGCGTATCTGCGTGCGGTCTGCGCTAGGCCAAGGGCAGCAGCGGGGACGCCGGTGGCAGCCCGGGCTGCTTCTGCTAGGGGAACCCCGAAAGCAACAGCCTGCTCCACTGCCCGCGCCAGGGTGAGCGTGCTACCGGCAATTGTCTCGGTGCCCTTGATTCGGGCAATGGAATCCTGCACCTCTACCGCTAAAGAACCCAGCCGGTAGGGGCCGTCCGCGCACCCGGCGGCAGCCATCGCGTCCGTCACCAGGGCTACCCGACCGGGGGCAAGCGAGAAGGCCGCCCGCACCATAGGCCCGTGCACATGAACCCCATCGCAAATAAGCTCCAGGGTCACGTGCGGGCTATCAGCTGCGGCGGCAACCGGGCCGGGCTGACGATGGTGTAGAGGGCGCATGGCGTTGTAGGTGTGGGTCAGCAGCGAGGCACCCTCATCGAAAGCGGCCTTGGCCTGTTCATAGGTGGCGTCCGTATGCCCTACAGCAACCCGGATGCCCAGCTCCACACAGCGCCGCAGAGTAGCTAGACCGGGGTCGGCCTCGGGAGCCAGGGTGATCTGCAGGAGCCTACCTTCAGAGGCCTCCCAGAGCTGCTCAAGGGCGTCGGGAGTGGGCACCCGGAGAGTCTCGGGGGCGTGGGCGCCCTTGTGGGCGGGGGAGATAAAGGGCCCCTCAGCGTGAAACCCGTGCAGGGTGGCTTGCCCCGGCACCTGCTGACCCATCAAAGGGAGCAGGGCCTTCATGGTGGCCTGCATCTGCTCCAGGGGGTTAGAGACCAGGGACGCTACCAGGGCGGACGTACCCGCCTGCCCGTGCACGCGCAGGGCGGCAGCTATATCGGGGGCATCCTCAAAAGCGACGCCCCCGCCGCCGTGGCAGTGAATGTCGGTGAACCCCGGGGCTAGAAGCCAGCCTCCCGCATCGCGCACCTCAGCCTGGGCTAGCTGGTCGGCACTTAGCTGCTGTTTCCAGGTTGCACCCTCACCGGCAGCCAGCAGGCGCTCGCCTTCTACTAGGGCCCAGCCGGTGGGGCTGGCCGGTGAGGTGAGTCGGGTCAGGGAATGAAAAAGAATAGTGCGCGGCATAGGGGCCCCTTATCAATGCGTCATATTTTTGTGCTGGTGGGTATTTATACATATATTTTCGTACTATATTCTTATGGAAATAATTATATGTGATTCAAAGGATCAAGCGGGAGCTTATGCCGCATCACTTATTGCTATGGTGACCGAGCGAAATAATCAGCGGGGCACCTCAACCGTGTGGGGTGTGGCAACCGGTTCATCGCCTGAGAGTACCTATGAGCACCTTGCGGCTAAAGTGCAGGCGGGCCTCGATGTGAGCGCAGTGAGCGCTTTTGCTCTCGATGAGTATGTGGGGCTTGACCCTGCCCACCCGGAGTCCTACCACAGTGTCATCGATGACCAGGTGGTGCAGAAGGTGGGCCTGAGTGCCGAACGCGTGCATGTGCTCAATGGTATGGCCGAAGATATTCCGGCTGAGTGCGCCGCCTACGAGGCAGCTATCAAGGCTGAAGGTGGTGTTGACGTGCAGATTCTCGGTATAGGCGCCAACGGGCATATAGGCTTTAACGAGCCTGGATCCTCCCTGGCTTCGCGTACCCGCATCAAGACTTTGGCCCCCAAGATGGTGGCAGACAATGCCCGTTTCTTTGACGGTGATACCTCAAAGGTTCCGGTTCACTGCCTGACTCAGAGAATCGGTACCATCATGGAAGCCCGCAAAATTGTGCTGGTTGCTGACGGTGAGAACAAGGCGGCCGCTATCGCCGGTATGGCTGAGGGGCCTGTAACGGCTTCCTGTCCGGGGTCAATTTTGCAGCTGCACCCCGACGTTACCGTGGTTATCGACGAGGCAGCGGCCTCCCAGCTTAAAAATGCAGAATATTACCGTTTTGCCCAAAACAATATTCCCTTTTTCCAAAAGCCAGAAAATATCGGGGCATAAAAATATATAAAAAGGGCCGGGGCGTAAATGTTGCCCCGGCCTTTTTTATTTATTGAGTCATTGCCTCTTTAAACCAACCCGTAATAGAAATCGGGTGGGTGATGGCGGTGCCGACGACGACGGCGTGGGCTCCGGCGTCGAGGGCTGCTTTAGCCTGGGCCGGGGTGTGCACGCGTCCTTCTGCGATGAGGGGGCGGCCCAGGTTACGGGCGGCGATGGCTTCGAGGAGTTCGAGGTCGGGGCCGTCGGTTTTGGGGCGGGCGCCGGTGTAGCCTGCCAGGGTGGTGCCGATGAAGTCGGCCCCAGCTTCGGCGGCTGCGAGGGCTGAGTCGAGGGAGTCGCAGTCGGCCATAACCAGGGCGTTGCTTGAGGCGTGTACTTCGTCAATGACCTGGGTGAGGGCGAGCCCGTCGGGGCGGTCCCGTAGGGTGCCGTCGAGGGCGACGATGTGGGCTCCTGCCTGGGCGACGGCTAGGGCGTGGTGCAGGGTGGGGGTGATGAAGATTCCGTCGTGGCCGTCCTTCCAGAGCCCGATGACGGGGACCCCAACGGCGGTGCGGGTGAACTGGATATCTGCCAGGCCCTGCACGCGTACGGCGGCGGCCCCGCCGAGGACGGCTGAGGCAGCGACCTGGCCGGTGGTGCGGGGGTCGCGCATGGGCTCGCCGGGGTAGGCCTGGGCGGAGACGATGAGCTGGCCTGCGAGGAGGTCGGTGAGCTGGTCGAGAGTGAACACGATGTTTCTCCTAGCGGGTGGCGAAGTCGGGGATGAGGGTGGCGGCGCCGAGCAGGGGGGCGTCGGAGCCCAGGGTTGCTCGGACGATGGTGGTTTCGGCTGCCTGGCCCAGGGCGGCGCCGAGGTAGGCGGTGGCCATGTCGTTCCACCAGCGGGCGCCAAGGTTAACCACGCCGCCTGAAACGACGATGAGGTGGGGGTCGAGGATGGTGGCCAGGTCGCCGAGGGCAATACCGGCGGCCCGGGCCCCGAGGGCGATGGCGTCGCAGGCGATGGGGTCTCCGGCGGACCCGATGCCGATGCCGACGGGCTGGTAGCCGCGGCTGCGGGCCAGGTCGGCGAGGTCGGCGAGGGCGGACGCGGTGTGCTCGGCGAGTTTGGTCCCTCCGGCTTGGGCCTGGGTGGGGATTTTGTCGCGGTGCAGGACGTCGCCGGTGGGGGAGACGATGCCGAGGGCGGTTTTGGTGCCGCCGAGGTCTGCGGTGAGTGCTACGGGCTGGTTGGTCATGAAAGCGTCCCTTTCTCAGGTGGAGGGGGCTAGATGAGCCCTACTGATTCGACGATAGTGCGGATGCGCTGGGTTTCGGTGTCGCCGAGGGTTTCCATGGGCTGGGACATGGTGTTGGAGTCGAGAACTCCCATGACCTGCAGGGCGGTTTTGAAGGCGCCGAGGCCTGCTGCGCCGCCGGAGACGCTGGGGGTTTCGACGAAGACGATGTCGAAGAGGCGGGCCAGGCGGTCCTGTTCGGTGCGGGCGGTTTCCCAGTCGCCTGCGCGGGCGGCTTCGTAGAGACGCTTGTAGCCTGCGGGGTCGACGTTGCCGAGGCCGGGTACGAGGCCTGCGGCGCCTGAGAGCATGGCCCCGTCGCAGACGACTTCGTGGCCGGTGAAGGCTGCGAAACCGTCGATGTCGCGGGTGGCGAGGACCAGCTGGCGGAAGGAAACGTCGTCGCCGGAGGAGTCTTTAACACCGGCGATGACGCCTTCGCGGGCTAGCTTGGTGAGCAGGGGCAGCGGGAGCTTCTGCTTGGTGCGCACGGGCACGTCGTAGGCGAAGACGGGGACGTTGACAGCGTCGGCGATAGCGCGGAAGTGGCGTTCTTCTTCGAAGGCGTTGTCGATGGCGTAGAACTGGCTGGTGACCACGATGGCGTCACCACCGATAGTCAGCAGACGCTGGGCTTCATCGATGACGCGGGCGGTGGTCATGTCGTTGATACCGACGATGAGGGGGACCCGGCCGGCGATGGCGTCCACGCAGGTTGTGAGCACGGTTTCGCGTTCTTCGTTGGTCAGGTAGAGGACCTCGGATGAGGAACCCAGGGCGAAGATGCCGTCTACTCCGCCGTCGATGAGGTGGTCGATGAGGCGGCGCAGGGAGGGAATGTCGAGGGCACCGTCAGCGGTGCGGGGGGTGAGCAGGGGCGGGATGACGCCGGAGAAAGCGGGTGCGGTCATGGGGTGTTCTCCTTGGTGGGGTAGGGGCGGCGCGGTGGCTCGACTGTGAGGGGCCGCGCCGCCCGGGTGGGTGGTTTAGACGTGAAGCAGGGTGGGGGCCGCCCCGAGCAGGGTGCGGGTGTAGTCCTGGCTGGGGGTATCGAAGACCTGTTCGGCGCTGCCTTCTTCGACGATCTTTCCCTTATTCATCACGCAGATACGGTCAGAGACGTAGCGGACGGTCTGAATGTCGTGGGAAATGAAGACCATGCCGAGGAAGAGCTCTTCCTTGAGGTCTGAGAGCAGGTTGAGCACCTGGGCGCGCACCGAGACGTCGAGGGCGCTGGTGGGCTCGTCCGCCACGATGACCTTGGGTTCTAGGGCCAGGGCGCGGGCGATGGCGACGCGCTGGCGCTGGCCGCCAGAGATCTGGGAGGGGAGGGCGTCCGCTGCTGAGGCGGGTAGGCCCACCAGGTGCAGGAGTTCGCGGACGCGGCGGTCGCGCCCGGCCTTGTCACCGATGCCGTGCACGTCCAGGGGGTCCTTGAGGATGTCTTGCACGGTCATGCGGGGGTTGAGGGCGGTGGAGGGGTCCTGGAAGACGATGGAGACGTCCGAACCGAACTCCTTGCGCAGGGCGGCGTTGCGCTTGAGGGCGCTTTTACCCTTGAAGAGCACGTCGCCGCCGGTGGGCTTTTGCAGGCCCACGATAACCGAGGCCAGGGTGGACTTGCCGCAGCCCGATTCGCCGACCAGGCCGATGGTTTCGCCGCGGCGGATGGCCAGGTTCACCCCGTCTACAGCCTTGACGATATTGGGCTTGAAGATGCCGCCGGTACGGGCCCGGTGGTAGACCTGCACGTCTTTGAGCTCGATGATGGGCTCGCTGACGCGGCGGACGGCGGCCCGGCCGGTGGTGTTGAGCAGGTTTTCTGCTGCGGGGGTCACAGGTTGGGTGTTCATGCTGTCTCCTGTGAGGTAGGGGCGGGGGCCAGGTGGGAGGCCCAGTGGTGGTCGGTATCGCCGGTGACGGGGGTGAAGACCAGCTTCTGCTCGGGGTCAGCATCGGGGCGCTGGGAGCGGGGGGCGAAGCGGTCGCCGGTGGCGAAGTCGGAGGGGGAAGGCACAGTGCCGGGAATCTGGTAGAGGCGCTCTGAGCCAGATTCGATGGAGAGCACGGAGCCGAGCAGGCCCCGGGTGTACTCGTGCATGGGGTTGCTCAGAAGCTGGCTGGTAGCGCCTGCTTCTACGATTTGGCCGGCGTACATGACCGAGATGCGGTGGGCGACCTGGGCTACCAGGGCTAGATCGCGGGATACGAAGATCATGGCGAAGCCCAGCTGTTCCCGCAGCTCGTTGAGGAGCTTAATGACCTCGGCCTGGACGGTGACGTCGAGGGCCGTGGTGGGCTCGTCGGCAATGACCAGCTTGGGGGAGCGGGAGAGGGCCATAGCGATGAGGACGCGCTGGCGCTGACCGCCGGAGAGCTCGTGGGGGTAGGAGGCCAGGGTACGTTCGGGGTCGAGCTTGACCAGGCGCAGGAGCTCTTCGGGGCTCTTGCGGCCGCCACGGCGGGTGAGCTGCTTCATCTGATCCTTGATGAGCATGGAGGGGTTCAGTGAGCTCAGGGCGTCCTGGTAAACCATGGAAATCACCGAGCCGCGCAGCTTCTGGAAGTCTGCCTCTGAGGCCCCCACCAGTTCCTGGCCCTCAAAGAGCACGGAACCGGTGATTTTAGCCTTCTTATCGAGCAGGCCGATGATCGCCAGGGAGGTGATGGACTTACCCGAACCTGACTCACCCACCAGGCCCATGGTCTGGCCCTCGGTGACGGTGAAGGAGACACGATCGACGACCGGGGTGTCGCCGAAGCGTTCGGGGAAGTAGATGGAGAGGTCCTTGACTTCCAGGATGACACGGGCGGACGCGTCCGCCTGCAGCCGGTCGGTACGGCGGGCTTCTGCCCCCTTGAGTTCTTCGAGCACACCTGCCAGGTTAGCTGCGGCGACGGCGTCCCTTTCGGCTGCCGAGCGGGAGCCAGCGTGCTTGACGGGCCCGCCCCAGGGGGTGGCGTCCTGCCCCTGTGCATCGGGGGAGGTGGCCGCGATGGACTTATCGTCGGCGGTGGAGGGCGCTGCGGTCAGGGCACCGGCGGTGGTGCCAGCGATAACGGAGGAGTCATCGATTTTGACCTTGCGGCGCAGCTTGGGGTTGACCATGGCGTCGGTCATGCCCTCAGAGAGCACGTTGAGGGCCAGCACGGTCAGCAGAATGACGGCACCTGCGAAGGTGGTAGCCCACCAGCCGCCTGCCAGTACCAGGGCGCGGCCGTCGGCGATGACGTTACCCCAGGAGGGGTTGGGCGGGCGCACACCGGCTGAGAGGAAGCTTAGGGATGCTTCGAGGATAATGGCGTCGGCGACCATGACGGTGGCGAAGACCAGCACGGGGGCGATGGTGTTGCGTACAACGTGCTTGAGCAGGATGTAGAAGCGGGGGGCTCCCATAACGCGCTCGGCGCGAACGTAGTCTTCGTCCCAGGCGGCCAGCACCTGGGCGCGGACCACACGGGCCAGCTGCGGGGTGTAGACCACGGCGATGGTGAAGATAATGGTGCCTACCGAGTTACCCAGGGAAGCCAGCAGGACGGCTGCTAGGGCAATGCCGGGGAAGGCCATGAGCACGTCCATGACGCGCATGATCAGCTCGGAGACGAACTTGGAGCTGGTCGCTGCCAGGGCACCAAGAATACCGCCCATGATGAGGGCCAGGGCAACAGCGCCCAAGCCGACCTGCAGGGAGGCACGGGCACCGTACATCAGACGGGAGAGGATGTCGCGGCCCTGGCGGTCGGTACCGAAGAGGTACTCGGAGTTGGGGGCCCCGATGGGGGCACCGGTGGAGGCCAGCGGGTCATGGGGAGCCAGCCAGGGGGCGAAAATCGCGACCAGGGCGATGATGGCGAGGAAGCTGAGGGCGATTTTGGAGCCTGTGGGGAGCGCCCTGAATCGGATGCCTGGCGCTGAGAGGCGTTCTGCTAGTCCGCTACGCATGGTTAGACGCTCCTGATACGGGGGTTGATGAGTAGGTAGAGCAGGTCAACGATGATGTTGACGAGCACGAAGGTGACGGCGATGGTGAGCACGACGCCCTGAACCAGGTTGATGTCGTTGCCGGTGATACCGATGAAGATGAGGTTGCCCATGCCGTTGAGGGAGAAAATCATTTCGATGACCACGGCGCCGCCGAGCAGGTAGCCGATGCGCAGACCGAGCACGGTGACCGGGGTGATGAGGGCGTTGCGGAGCACGTTCTTGGTGATGACCTCGCGGCGGGGAACGCCGTTGCCGATGGCGGTGCGCACGTAGTCCTTGTCGAGTTCTTCAACCATGGAGGTACGGACGGTGCGGGTCAGGGAGGCGCTCACCGGGATAGCGAGGGCTACGGCAGGCAGGAACATGTGGGAGAGCCAGGTGCCAAAACCGCTGCCGGGAGGGGCGGAGCCGCCGGTGGGGAACCAGCCCAGGCCCAGGGCGAAGTACTGGATCATCAGAATACCCAGCCAGAAGGAGGGGGGTGCGATGGAGGCCATGGAGAGCACGCGGATAATCTGGTCGGGCCAGCGGTCGCGGTAGAGGGCCGCAATGACGCCCAGCACCAGGGAGGCTACCGCCGCAATCAGCACGCCCAGGAAAGTCAGCTGCAAGGTGGTGGGGAAGGCGACCTTGATTTGGTCGATGACGGGCTGGGCAGGAGGGGTGGTCATGCCCAGGTCAAAGCGGATGAGCCGGGAGAGGAAGGCAAAGTACTGAACGATGAGTGGGTCGTTGAGGCCCCGTGATTCTCGGTAGGCTTCTTTGGCTTCTTCTGAGGCGCCTTCACCCAGGGCGATGGTTGCTGGGTCGCCGGGGGTGAATTGCAGGATGACGAAGACCAAGATGGCGACGCCCAGAATCATGATGGGCAGGGCGATAAGGCGCCTGCCGAGCAGTCTGAGAAAGTTTGACACGGGTCTGGCTCCCTGAAGTTTTAGGACGAGGCCGGGGCAGCTTGGGGGTGGATGGGCGCCCCGGTGGGGTTAGAAGTCTTGTGTGGGGCCCGGCACCTGCCCAGTAGAGGGCGGGCAGGTGCCGGGCGGGGTGTGAAAAGGGGGTGTGATGTGTGGAAATGGGGTTACCTTTTCACGGGTTACCGGCTAATCCAGCTGGGGGAGGTTGGGCCGGTGGAACCACCTAGGCCTGAGTGGTGCCTACGTTCTGGAAGGACAGGCCGGTGGTGGGAATGGGGGCGAAGTCGGTGAGGGTATCAGCCGACCAAGCGGTGGGCAGCTTGCGGTGGAAGAGGGGGTAGAGGGGGACGTTCTCTGCCACGATGTCGAAGATGCCCTTCCAGTCGGGGCTGTCTGATGCGACGGCCTTGGCCATGGCGTCCTGCAGCTGGGCGTATTCTTCGGTCGTTGACCAGCGGAAACGCTTCTCGGGCCAGGTGGCACCGCGGTACCACCAGGAGAGCAGCAGGTCGGGGTCGTTGCCGAAGACGGAGGGGTCACCGGGGGCTAGGACGACGTCGAAGTCGCCGGTGTCAACGTAGTCGGAGTAGAGGGATGAGCTCTGGGAGTCCTGCAGGTTGACCTCGATCCCGGCGTCCTTGAGGGATTCCTGTACCAGCTGGGAGCACTGCTTGACCCAGTCGTGGTCGGTGGTACGCAGAGTGATGGAGAGGTTCTCAACCCCGGCATCCTTGAGCAGCTGCTGGGCCTTGGCCTTGTCGTAGGTGTAGACGGTGGAGGCCTCGGCGTAGTCGGGGTGTTCCTTGTGCAGGAAGGAGGTGGCTGCGGTGGCGTTGCCCAGCAGGCCGGTGGAGATGACCTTCTCGATGTCGATGGCGTAGAAGAGGGCCTGGCGTACTTCCTTCTTGTCGAAGGGGGCCTTGGCGCAGTTGAACATCATGAAGAGCAGTCCGAAAGACTGCACCGATTCAACGGTGACGCCGTTGGTGTTCTCCAGTACGGGGATGCTGTCGTAGGGCACAGACTCGATGGCCTGGACGCGCTGGGAGCTCATGGCGGTAACACGGGCTGAGGACTCTACCAGGATCAGCCACTTCATGTTCTTAGCGAGAGCAGGGCGGGGGCCGTTGTAGTCGTCGAAGCGTTCGAAGGCGATGTGGTCGCCCTTGGTAGCAGAGACGAACTTGTAGGGGCCGGAGCCGATGGGGTGGGCGCCGAAGGCCTCGATGTCATCGCTTGCCGAAGCGGGCATGATGTTGACCAGGGCGATGCGGTCGGCAAAGAGGGGGAAGGGCTGGTTGAGCTTGAACTCTACGGTGGCGTCGTCTACGGCGGTGACGGTGTCGATGAAGTAGAGGAACTGGCTGAAGAGGGATTCTTCTGAGGTGTAGAGCTCGAAGGTGGAGACAACGTCTGCGGCAGTAACCGCTGCACCGTCGTGGAACTTAGCGCCTTCGCGCAGGGAGACGCGGTAGGTGGTCTCGTCAACGACCTCGGGGTCGCCGGTTGCCAGGGCGTTGTAGCGCGCGCGGGTAGCGGGGTCGAGGCCGTAGAGACCCTCGAAGATGTGCATGTTGGCGGCGAAGGGGGCTGCGCCTGATGCCTGCGAGGGGTCGAAGGTGGTGGAGACGTCGTAGGCGATAGCGGCGGTGATGGTGCCGTCGTTGTTGGCACCTGCGGCGTTGCCGCTAGCGGACGAGTCGGTGGTGGTTGATGAGTTACCGCAGGCTGCGATGGAGGCGGCAAAGGCGGTGGCTGCGCTGATACCGCCGGCAATCTTGAAGAAGCCGCGACGTGAGGTGTCAAATTCCTTGACTCGGGTGAGCTGTGACATCGATGTCTCACTCCTTTAGGGGCTGCGCTCCGGGAAGGAGCGGGAGGTTGTCTAACTAAAGTGGAGGTGGGACGTCCTACCTATATCCTGTATAGTAGTGACGGACGTCTAACTTGGTCAAGCAGAAGATGTAAGAATCAGTAGTATGAACCACCACGACTCATTCACCAGCACCCCGGCAGGAGCCGCCCTACCCACCTTCCCGCCCCCGGCGTCCTCACTGAGCGCGGCCCAAAAACGCCAGCAGCAGCTGCAAAACGACATCATCGCCCTCATCTTCCGGCGCCAGCTGGGCCAGGGCGACCCCCTGCCCACCGAACAGGAACTCATTGACGAGCTCGGGGTGGGCCGAAATTCCGTGCGAGAAGCCCTCAAAGTGCTTGAGGCTCTTGGCATCGTTGAGGTGCGCCACGGCTTTGGCACCTTCGTGGGCGGCAACGCCCTGACCTCCATGGCCCGAGCCCTGAGTTTCCGGGGCCAACTAGCCCTCTACCACGGCGGCCAAGAAGCCCTCGAACTGGTTGAAGTGCGCGAAGCTCTCGAAGTCGGTTTATTACGCGCGGTCATCCCCGTCATTACCCCCGACGAGCTGGCCAAAATCAAAGCCGCCTACGACGATATGGAAGCCAGCGTGCACAACGGCATCTGGCTGGCCGAATGCGACCAGCGCTTCCACGCCGCTATCTTCGAGCCTCTGGGCAACGAGCTGCTCTCCCGCATGCTCGATGTCTTCTGGCAGGTCTACAACAACATCTCTGGCGTGCTCGATACGGTAGCCCCCCTCGACGAGGGGCAAACCTGCACCCTGCTCGATGCCCACCGCAAGCTCTACGAGGCCATACGAGATAAGGACGCGGACGCCGCCACCCGGCTTATGAGCGAACATTTTGTGGGTATTCGCGCCCGCCTCACCTCCTGGCAAGCCAACTGGCTTGCAGAAAAAGAAAGCTGAACCCGGCCGTCCTTTTATGACGTTTTATGACGCCGTAACTTTTTGTTGCGGTCACACACGTGACATATGACCCAAAATGAAGCCGCAGTGGGGAGCGGTCGCGCCACAGTGTTCTAATAGAAGAGGCGTCTAGTCTGGACGCCCGAAACCACATCAGCACACAGCGCTAGAGACGGTGCCGCTGAACCGTGGCCGCACACACCACTATTTCTCAACAGAAAGATTCATAGCCGTGAAGAAATTTGTTGCCACTCTGGCTCTCGTACCCCTCGCATTCGGTCTTGCAGCTTGCGGCTCATCCTCCAGCGACGACGTCGTCAAAATCGGCGTAGTAGGCACCGACCCCTCCAACGACAAGCTCGTCGAGGTCGCAAAGGCAGAGGGAATCAACATCGAAATCGTTGAATTCTCCGACTACACCCAGCCCAACCCCGCCCTGAGCTCCGGCGAAATCGACCTCAACTGGTTCCAGCACATCGCCTACCTCTCCAACTACAACGTAGAAGCTAACGACGACCTGCAGATCGTAGGCCCCACCGTTATCTACCCCATGGCGCTGTTCTCCAACAAGCACGACTCCATCTCAGCGCTGCCCCAGGGCGCTGAAATCGCAATCCCCAACGACACCGTCAACGAAGCACGCGCCCTGCTGCTGCTCGAAGCTAACGGCCTGGTCTCCTTCACCTCAGAAACCACCAGCCCCACCGTTGACGACGTCGACACCGCTGCTTCCAAGGTCACCGTCACCCCCGTCGACGCAGCCCAGACCGTGCTCGCCCTCGAATCCGTTGACGGCTCCGTCATCAACAACGACTTCCTCAAGGACGCCGGCCTGAACCCCAAGGACGCCCTGGCCCAGGACGACCCCGCTAATGAGTCAGCCCGCCCCTACGTCAACCTCTTCGTCGCCACCGCCGATAACGCCGACAACGAGACCTACAAGAAGATCGTAGAGCTCTACCACACCGAAGAAGTCCAGGCCGTGGTACAGGAAGACACCCAGGGCACCGCAGTTGAAGTCACCACCGACGTCTCCGAACTGCGCTCCACCCTGGCAACCCTCGAAGAGCAGAAGCGCAACGGCTAAAACACTAGGTGAAAGCTCACCCTTGAGCTAGCTCACGCACCCCATAAGCGGCAGCCAACCTGCGGTAGGCTAGACACTTCGGCCCCGTCCGGTGCCCAGCTCTAGCCCCGCAGCGGCTGCCGCTTTGTGCACCCACCCCAGCAGGTGCGTCCACCCGCAGCCACAGCAAGCCCCCAACCGAAGAAGAAGACATGACCGAACAGCGACTACAGCCAACCGGGCCCCAGCCCATGGTCGTGCTGAACAACGTGACCAAAGAGTTCAAGGTCGGCAAAAAAACCGTCACCGCCGTCAACGGCGTAGACCTCACCATCAACAAGGGTGAAATCTTCGCCATCATCGGCTACTCCGGCGCCGGTAAATCAACCCTGGTACGCCTGATCAACGGCCTAGAAGCCATCACCTCCGGCTCACTCACCGTCGACGGTTTTGAAATCGCCGGTAAGCGCGAATCACAGCTGCGCCAGGTACGAACCAACATCGGCATGATCTTCCAGCAGTTCAACCTCATGAACTCCCGCACCGTCGCCGGTAACGTCGAATTCCCGCTGATCGTTGCAGGCTGGGACAAGGCCAAGCGCGCCGAACGCATCGCCGAACTGCTCGACTTCGTAGGGCTCGCCGACAAGGCCAAAAATTACCCCGACCAGCTCTCAGGCGGCCAGAAGCAGCGCGTCGGTATCGCCCGCGCCCTCGCCACCTCGCCCTCCCTGCTGCTCGCCGACGAATCCACCAGCGCCCTGGACCCCGAAACCACCGCTGAAGTGCTCGACCTGCTCAAAAAGGTCAACGCCGAGCTGGGTATCACCGTCATCGTCATCACCCACGAAATGGACGTCGTCTCAACCATCGCCGACCGCGTAGCCGTCATGGAAAACGGCCGAGTCGTCGAATCAGGCAACGTCTACGACGTATTCTCCAACCCCCAAACCGAGGTCGCCCGCCGCTTCGTCGGCACCACCGTCAAGTCCCTACCCGTAGGCGACGAAGCCGCCGACCTCAAAGCCCGCCACAAGGGTTACCTCATCAACATCGAAATCACCGAAGGCAACAACGGCATCGGCAAGGTACTCTCCTACCTGGGCTCCCGCAACGTCTCCTTCAACATCGTGCAGGGCGGCCTCGAAACCCTGCAGGGCAAGAGCTACGGCAACCTCACCCTCGAACTGCTCGGTGACGTCACCAGCCTCGACGCCGTGGTCGCTGAGCTCAAGACCGTCACCCGCGTGCAGGAGGTACGCTAACCGTGGACTCAACCTTCGTCACCGATAAACTTATCCCCGCCCTCGGCGACACCCTCTACATGGTCTCACTGACCATGCTGGTCGCCGGTGCCCTAGGCATGATCTTCGGTCTGCTGCTCTACACCACTCGCCAGGGCAACATCCTGGCTAACCGCTTCGTCAATATCCTGCTGAACGTCGTGGTCAACGTGGTACGCCCCATCCCCTTCATTATCCTGCTCGCAGCCCTGGGCCCCCTGACCCAGATGGTGGTCGGCACCCGCCTGGGCGTCAACGCCGCAATCTTCGCCATGGTCTTCGGCGCAACCTTCGCTATCGCCCGCATCGTCGAGCAGAATATGGTCTCCATCGACCCCGGCGTCATTGAAGCAGCTCGTGCCATGGGCGCCTCCAAGATGCGCATCCTCTTCACCGTCATGATTCCCGAAGCCCTCGGCCCGCTGATTCTGGGCTACACCTTCCTGGTCATCGGCGTAGTCGACATGTCAGCTATGGCCGGTTACATCGGCGGTGGCGGCCTGGGTAAGGTTGCCCTGGTGGACGGCTACCAGCGCTTCAACGAGGTCATCACCTGGTCTGTTGTTGCCGTAATCATTATTTTGGTGCAGCTAATCCAGCTGGTGGGCAATATGCTGGCCCGCAAGGTCATGCGTCGATAAGGCTGTTCTGGAGGACGCGCGGAGAGCGGGGCTGGCAGGCTCCAAGCGCATCCGCGCGTCCTCTTCTGATATCCCACCGCCTAAAACGGGATAGCTAAGGGTCGGTTCCCCGTCGGGAGCCGACCCTAAATTTTATAAATAAATCTTAGAACGATGGCCAACTTCAAGAGCCAGTATGATGAACTCGCCCTGATTGAAGTGGAGGATGACCCGGTAATTCCCAATGCGATAGCGCCAAAGCCCAGAGTAATTACCGGTAAGGGCCTTGCACTGGGCAACAGGTTCCGGCGACTCAGAAAGTCTCTCTAAAGTAGCCAGTATTCGTCGAGCTACCGGCTTATCTAGCTTTTTGAGGTCCTTGAGGAAATCTGGGTCATAGCGAAGAGCCCACTGTTCCGTGGCCATCTTAGAGACCTAGCTCAGCCCGGATTTCTGCGGTGCTGTAGGTTGCTCTTTCCCCTTTCTGGATAGCCTGGACCTTGGCATGCAGCTGCGCTGCATGTTCAGCCTCAGCGATATGCTCCTCAATGATGCTCCGGGCACAATACGCCACTGAACGGTCAGACTCACTAGCGAGTTTGCTGAGACGTTCTTTTAAGGAAGAGGGGATGCGGATGGTGAGGACGCTATCGGCAACAGTCATGTATTCATTGTATGACAGTGAATACATGAAAGAAATAGATATAGCTAAGGGCTGGTTCCCCGTCGGGAACCGGCCCTTTTGTTCTCTAGTCGTTTTTCTTGCCGCTAATCCAGGACGAGTCATAGAGCCCTCCTGTCCCCGGCCCGTTCCCGCCGTTTCGGCCGGTACCGCGCTCAAGCTCCTGCTCGTAGAGGCGCTCAGCAAAATCGGTGGGGCGCATGAGCCGCTCGTCATCCTCATCGTCGTGGTCAGTGAACTGCGAGAGCGCAAAGATACCGTACAGCAAGGCCGCAAAAAGCAGGAAGAAGAAGGCAAGCTCGGCCCACATAATCACGTAGTTACGGCGTAGTTCCGGGGGTGCGTCGCTGTAGATAGCGGGCACTACCAAGAAAGATGCCACCGCCAGAATCACCGCCAGGATAGTAAGAGAGTGCGGCAGCCAGTACCAGCGGCTACGGGGCCGTTTGCCCCGCTGGCTGCCGGGGCTCGTCCGCGCTGGGTGGGTGGTGGCGCCTGACCCGAGCGGTGCGGACGCCTGCCCCGGCATCTGCTCTTCAGCCCCCTGCTCCCCGGTCAGGGCCTGGGACGGGAGGAAGTCGCGGTAGTAGGCGCGTTCGTCGTCGCTGAGGTCTTCGAGGCGGCGGCCGTAGCGGGAGGGGCGCGGGTTCTGCTCGGGGTCTGTCACTGCTCGTCCTTGAGAAGGTGGTGAGGGTTAGCGGTCGCGGTCGGGCAGGTGCCCTACCCAGGCGTCGAGCTGGGCGAGGAAGGCTGGGTCGGTGAAGGAACTAAACCGCCCGATACCTGCTGTCAGCAGGGGAGTGGGGGTGGCCGCGTCCGGCTCTACCTGGTAAATCAGGCAGTTAGTGCCGGCGGCGGTTGCGGCAGTCATGCCGGTGACGGAGTCTTCCACGGTGAGGGCCTGCTCGGAGGCAAAACCCAGGCGGCGGGTCGCTTCGAGGTAGATGTCGGGGGCGGGCTTGCCTTCTTTGACGTCGTGGAAGGAGACCCAGGTGTCCAGGTAGGGGGCGTAGCCGAAGTGGGTGAGTTTTTTGGCCAGCAGCTTGTCGCCGGAGTTGGACGCCACCGCCACGGGGATTTTGGCTGAGAGCAGCTGAATGGCTCTGAGGGCGCCGTCGATGGCGGTGACGCCGCGGTCGATAATGTCGAATTCGGTGGTGGTGATGGTGGTGTAGACGCTGTCGCGGAAGGCTTCGGGGGAGCCATCGAATTCGGACGCCAGCGGGGTGAGGGCTGAGAGACGGTCGGCAAGATCCCCGGCTGAGATGCCGACGAGGGAGGCCTCGAGTTCGGGGGTAAGGTCTACCCGGTAGTGTTTGAACATTTCGGCCTGGATTTCGCCCCAGAGGGTTTCTGAGTCGAGCAGGACGCCGTCGCAGTCGAAGACGGCGCAAGCGGGGGCAAAGTTCGCGGGGGCTGAGTGAAGTTCAAACATGGTTCTATGCTCTCATACCGGAGCGGGGGAGGTCATACGATGTATCACGGGTACTTACCATCTTTTCTGTGACTACCTCGAGCTCTGAGCCTCGGGAGCAAACTAACACTCCCACCACCCCGCACTCGGTGGGCTGGGAGGGGATAATAGAACCCATGCCTAGCGTACTCATTCGACACGGACAGACCGACTGGAACCTCGTACACCGCCTACAGGGCTCCAGCGACATCCCCCTCAACGACACCGGCCGCGCCCAGGCGCTCGCCGCCGCCCACAACGTGCTCGAATACGCCAAGGCCCAAGCGGACGCCCACCCCGGCTTCACCTGGCACGGCGTCGTCACTTCCCCCCTCTCCCGGGCCGCAGAAACCGGTGCCATTATCGCCGGTGAGCTGGGCCTACCCGTCCTCGGCTCCTACCCGGGACTCGCAGAACGCTCCTTCAAAGACCTCGAAGGCGTACAGAACAACTCCGCCCTCTGGGAGACGGTAGAAAACGAAACCGCAGACATCGAACCCCTTACCGACTTCCTTGCCCGCGTTGAAGACGCCCTCGACCAGGTTGAAGCCGACTACCCGGGTCAGAACCTGATTATCGTGGTGCACGGCATGCTGATTTCCCGCCTGCAAACCGCCCGCACCGGCCAGAAGGTGCTGGTGCCCCACAACGGTGAGGTGGTGCCCCTGGCCCCTGCCCACCGGGCGTCCTCCATCATGCTCATCCGCCACGGCCAGACCGACTGGAACAAGGCCCACCTCATGCAGGGCTCCAGCGATATTCCCCTCAACGACACCGGCCGCGCCCAGGCCCACGAGACTGCTGCCTCTCTTAAGGCTCGGGGCTTCGAGTTCGACGTGGTGGTTTCGTCCCCGCTCTCCCGTGCCCACGAGACCGCAGAGATTATTGGCGCAGCCTTCGGTCTGACCGTCGACCGTACCTACGATGACCTGATAGAACGCAGCTACGGCGAAGCTGAGGGGCTCGATATTTCAGCAGAAGCCCGCAAGGAGCCCGACGCCTACTACAGCGGCGTTGAAAGCGAACGCTCCGTCTACCTGCGTGGTATTGGGGTGCTGCGCCAGATTGCCCGCGATTACCCGGGCCAGCGCGTTATCGCTGTGTCCCACGGCTCCCTGATTCGCCGCGCCCTCTCTGCCACCCACGGCCGCGAATTCGGCACCATTGCCAACGCCGAACCCTTCGAAGTTGACCTGCCGGGCCTTGCCCACTGGCTAGAGGCCAAGGAACCCCTGCTGGTAGGTAAGCCCTAGTGGGGCATATCTTTCTCTGGGGCATCACCTGCCTGTACGTTGCTGCCGTTGCCTTCATCGTCCTCTGGCCCACCCACGTTGACTCCGGTGAGTCGGGCGAAACCCTAGCCCGGATTCTTGCGGACGGTCACGCCCGCGGCTGGCTGCCTACCTGGTTCGGCTACGGGCAGGTGGAATGGCTGTCGAACGTGGTCATGTTTGTGCCCGGTGGCCTTCTCTTCACCTGGCTGCTGCGCCCGGCCCGCACCTGGCTCGTACCCCTGAGCGGTCTGGCCTGTACCCTGGCGATCGAAACCACCCAGCACTTCATGCCCGGGCGTACCAGCTCACCCCTGGACGTCCTCGCCAACACTCTCGGGTGTGCTATCGGTTGGGTTTTGGCACTGGCCCTAGTGAAATTGACCGAAAAACCCAACCAAAACACCGAAATACACCCGTAACCGTGGGTTTTACATTGACGTGCCCACAGAAACCCACATAAAATCAACTATAGATAGGGTCACCCGACCCACCTTCCAGTTGTATAAGGTGATAAACACATGTTCGCTGAAGAACGACGTGCCGAAATAGCGAAGCTCGTAGCTTCCGCACGCCGTGTCAACGGCGCAGACCTGGCTAGACGCTACGAAGTCACGATGGAAACCGTCCGCCGTGACCTAGCAGCCCTCGAAGCTGACGGTAAGCTGCGCCGCGTACACGGCGGTGCCGTAACCGTAGAGCAGTCGACCTCTGTAGAGTCGTCTATCGCCCTACGTCAAAACATGAACACCCCCGAAAAGCAGAAGATCGCCCTGCGTGCCTACGAGCTGTTGCGCGATTCGGACGCCGGTGCGGTAGTTCTTGATGCCGGTACCACCATCGAAATCCTCGCCGACCGTATCGCCGCCGCTGATTTCTCCCTCAAGTCAGGTGCCGACCGCCTCATCATCACCCATGCCCTTCACATCGCCGTGAAGCTGGCTGAGGCCGACGGCGTGGTGCTCGATATGGTAGGCGGCCAGCTCCGCAAAATGACCTGGGCCGCCGTTGGCACCCGGGCCGCTGCCCACTTCGAAACCATCCGTCCCGACATCGCCTTTATCGGCGTGAACGGCCTGGATGCCGAGTTTGGGCTCTCCACTCCCGGTCTGAACGAAGCCATCGTTAAGACCGCCATCGTCAAGTCAGCCCGCCGCGTGGTGCTCCTGTGCGACTCCGCCAAGTTCGGCCAGGAATCCCTGGTACGTTTTGCCGGGCTTGAAGACATCGACACTCTCATTACCGATAAAGCGCCCGAGGGCGAACTCGCCGCAGCGCTTGAAGAATCCAACGTAGAGGTGCTTATCGCATGATCGTTACCCTAACTGCCAACCCCAGCATGGACCGCACCGTGGAGCTCAACCACGAAATCAAGCGCGGTGCCGTTCAGCGTGCCGTCGCAGCGGCGTCCGACCCCGGTGGCAAGGGCGTGAACATTGCCCGTGCCCTCAACATCTCCGGCTTTGAGACTGTAGCTGTGTTGCCCGGCGACAACGAAGACCCCGTACTGGCCAGCCTCAAAGAGGCCGAGGTGCCCTTCGTCAACATGCCCATCGGCGCTCCGATCCGCTCCAACATCACCGTTGTTGAGCCCGACGGCACCACCACCAAGATCAACGCCCCCGGTGAGCCCCTGAACGATGTAGCCCAGCAGCAGCTGACCCGCCTGATGATTAAGGAAACCATCGATGCATCCTGGCTGGTGCTGGCAGGCTCCCTGCCCGCCGGCGTCCCCTCCGACTACTATGCTGTCGTGGGCCGCTCTATCCGCGAGTCCCTGGGCGAGAAGGCCCCCCGCATCGCCGTTGACACCTCCGGTGCAGCCCTGCGCGACGCCCTGGTTGGCCTGGATGGCATGCCCAACCTCATCAAGCCCAACTCCGAAGAACTGGCTGAACTGGTGGGCAAGATCGAGATGGCGGACGAGCTAGAAGCCAGCCCCGAACTCACCGCAGCTACCGCTAAGGAACTGGTCGACCGCGGTGTCGAAATGGTTCTTGCCACCCTGGGTGGGGAAGGGGCCGTGCTGGTCACCGCAGAAGGTGCCTGGCACGCCGTCCACGCCCCCGTCAAGGTGCGCTCCACCGTGGGCGCAGGTGACTGCTCCCTGGCCGGCTTCCTGATCGCCCACGAGCAGGGCAAAACCCTGCCCGAGTGCCTGGTGCAGGCCGTAGCCCACGGCTCAGCAGCAGCCTCCCTGCCCGGTACCCAGGTGCCCACCCTAGAATCAACCACGCCCGAAGCAGTCACCCTGCGCGAGCTGGCCCTCTAAACCCCAACCGAACCACACTCTCAACCCCCTAATAACACAATCCGAGGAGGAGCACATGTCTGCTCTTATCACTGCGGATCTCATCAGCCTCGATGAGAACCTCGGCGAGTCCCGCTTCGATGTCATCGAACATCTAGCCGGTGCCGTCGTAGGTGCTGGCCGCGCCACCGACTTTGAGACCCTCTACGCCGCTGCGCGCGCCCGCGAGGAAAAGACCGATACCGGTATTCCCGGCGGTATCGCTATTCCCCACTGCCGCAGTGAAGCAGTCACCGAGCCCACCCTGGCTATGGCCCGCCCCAACCCCGCCGTTGACTTCGGCGCTAAGGACGGCCCCGCCGACCTCATCTTCTTCATCGCGGCTCCCGCAGACGGCGACGAAGCCCACCTGAAGATCCTCTCTCAGATGGCTCGCTCCCTCATGAAGAAGTCCTTCACCGCAGCCCTGCGCGAAGCCAAGACCGCCGACGAGGTCGTCGTTCTTGTTGAAGAGGCCCTGGGCCTGCGCGAAAAGGCAGCTGAGGCATCCGCTGCGGACGCCGCGTCCGGCTCTGTTGCAGCCGCTGGCGCTGCCGATGTAGCACCTGCCCGCCGCAAGAAGATTGTGGCTGTGACCAACTGCCCCACCGGTATCGCCCACACCTACATGGCAGCCGACGGCCTCAAGTACGCCGCCGAAGAGCTGGGCTACGACTTCAAGGTTGAGCCCCAGGGATCATCCGGTGGCGACAAGCTCACCCAGGCCGAAATCGACGAAGCCGACGCCGTCGTCTTCGCCGTTGCCCTACCTGTTCGCGGCCGCGAACGCTTCGCCGGTAAGCCCTACGTTGAAGCCCCCGTTAAGCGCGGTATCGACGAGCCCAAGGCAATGATTGAAGAAGCCCTTGCCGAAGCTGAGAAGCCCAACGGCAAGCGCGTTGCCGCAGGTGCAGCCGACTCCGCTGAAACTGCAGAAGAGGGAGGCTCCTGGGGTACCCGCATCTACAAGGCCCTGATGACCGGCGTCTCCTACATGATTCCCTTCGTGGCAGCGGGCGGTATCATCCTGGCTATCGGCTTCATGCTCGAAGCCATCACCATGCCCAACCTGGGGGACGTTGACACCGAAGCCATCCTCTCCGGTGCCTCCCTGACCAACCTGGGCGACACCCCCCTCTCCCTCTACCTGGGTGCTGCCCTGCACACCATCGGTGCCTTCGGCCTGGGAGCCATGGTTCCGATTCTGGCAGCCTACATCGCCTACGGCCTGGCCCAGCGCCCCGGCATCGCCCCCGGCTTCATCGCCGGTTCTGTTGCCGTCATGGTCGGCGGTGGCTTCCTCGGCGGTATCGTCGCCGGTCTGCTCGCAGGTCTCTGCGCCTACTGGCTCTCCCTGCTCAAGCTGCCCCGCTGGCTCGCATCCATGATGCCCGTGGTCATCACCCCGCTGGTTGCTACCCTCTTCGCCGGTGGCCTCATGTTCTTCCTGCTCGGTGGCCCCCTGGCTTGGGTTACCACCTCCCTTGAGAACTGGCTGAACTCCATGACCGGTGCCTCAGCTATCCTGCTGGGCATCATCCTGGGTGCCATGATGGGTTTCGACCTCGGCGGCCCCGTCAACAAGGCAGCCTACCTCTTCGCCACCGCCGGTCTTTCAGCTGGCACCCTGGCCTCCCAGCAGGTCATGGCGGCCGTCATCATCTCCGGTATGGTACCCCCGCTGGCCATGGCCCTAGCCACCGCCGTCCGCCCCAAGCTCTTTAGCGCCCCCGAACGCGAAAACGGCAAGGCAGCCTGGCTGCTGGGTGCCTCCTTCATTTCCGAAGGCGCCATCCCCTTCGCCACCGCTGACCCCCTGCGCGTGATTCCGTCCTCCGTTGTTGGTGCAGCCGTTGCCGGTGCTATATCCATGGGCGCAGGCGTCGCTTCACCCGCTCCCCACGGTGGTGTCTGGATCATCGCCCTGGTTGAGAACCCCCTCATGTTCCTTGTGGCCGCTATCGCAGGTACCGTAGTGGGTGCACTCATGTATATTGTTCTCAAGTCACTTGCAGCCCGTAAGGTCGAGGCAACTGCCTAAATCACTTCAACCTCTTAGAAGGAAAACACTATGACTACCTACAAGGGTGTCGGCGTCTACGCCGGCCGCGTTATCGGCAAAGTCCTTCAGATGCCCGAGCCCATCAAGGCTCCCTCATCATCCCTGAAGCTCTCCGCCGACGAAACCCCCGAGCAGGCCGCCGAGCGTATCAAGGCAGCTGCCGAGACCGTCAAGAACGGCCTGCTGGAACGCGCCGAGCACGCTAGCCGCGACGGCAAGGCCGTGCTCAAGTCCACCTCCCAGATGGCAACCGACCGCGCCCTGCTCAAGAGCGCTATCAAGATTGTCGAGAAGCAGGGCAAGGCCCCCGAACTGGCAGTCTGGGAAGCCGCATCAGCCTTCGCTGACCAGATGGCAGCCCTGGGTGGCTACATGGCCGAGCGTGTCACCGACATTCACGACGTCCGCGCCCGCATCGTCGCCGAACTGACCGGTCAGCAGGCCCCCGGCATCCCCGTCTCTGCTGAGCCCTTCATCCTGGCAGCTATCGACCTGGCACCGGCAGACACCGCCACCCTTGACCCCAAGCAGGTCATCGCCCTTATCACCTCCGACGGCGGCCCCCAGGCCCACACCGCGATTCTTGCTCGCGGCCTCGGCCTGCCCGCCATCGTTGCAGCCAAGGGCGTCACCGACATCGAAAACGGCACCGAAGTCTACATTGACTCCAACGAAGGCACCGTCAACACCGAGGTCACCGACGAGCACCGCGACCTGGCCGAAAAGTACGCCAACCGCAAGGAACTGCCCGACTTCGACGGCACCGGCGCCATGGCAGACGGCACCCTCGTACCCCTCTACGCCAACGTCGGCGACGGCAAGAGCGCAGAAAAGGCAGCAGGACTCAAGGCCGAAGGCGTGGGCCTGCTCCGCACCGAATTCGGCTTCCTGGGCCACGACGCTGAACCCTCAGTAGAAACCCAGACTGCCAGCTACAAGGCCGTCTTCGACGCCTTCCCCGGCCAGCACATCGTCGTCCGCACCCTCGACGCAGGCGCCGACAAGCCCCTGCCCTTCCTCAACGTCAAGGAAGAAGAGAACCCCGCCCTCGGCGTCCGCGGCTACCGCACCGACTGGACCGTGCCCGGCGTCCTCGAACGCCAGCTCGAAGCCATCAAGGCAGCAGCCGACGGCTCCGACGCCGACATCTGGGTCATGGCCCCCATGATCTCAACCACCTCAGAAGCCCGCCGCTTCAAGGAAATGGTTGATGAAGTAGGTCTGGCAACCCGCGGCGTCATGGTCGAAACCCCCGCAGCAGCCGTCAACGCTGAAGCGATCCTCGGTGAAGTCGACTTCGTCTCCATCGGCACCAACGACCTCACCCAGTACACCATGGCAGCAGACCGCCTGCTCGGCGACCTGGCCCACCTCAACAACCCCTGGCAGCCCGCCGTACTCAAGATGATCAAGCTGACCGTCGAAGGCGCCAAGCGAGCATCCGCCAAGGCCGGCGTCAAGAAGTATGTCTCCGTCTGTGGTGAAGCAGCAGCCGACCCCGCACTAGCCGTCGTCCTCGTAGGTCTGGGTGTAGACACCCTCTCCATGAACGCCGGTGCTATGGCCGCTGTTTCTGCCGTGCTCAAGTCGGTCACCCCCGAAAAGGCCCAGCAGATCGCCAACGACGCCCTGGACCAGATTTCCTCAGCAGAAGCCAAGGAAGCAGCGCGTAAGCACCTGCCGATCCTGGACGAGCTCGGCCTCTAAGCTAAGAGCCCACTCCTGAATAAATCACACCAAAATAAGCGGTTAACGCGCGCCAAACATACGCACCCTGATTTAGACTCAGTAGTGGACAACAAATCCGTACCCCTTTGTAAGGAGAACCCCATGGCAGAACGTATTGCCACCATCGCAAGCCGTGTTGGCCTGCACGCCCGCCCCGCAGCGATCTTCGCTGAAGCAGCAGGCGACCTCCCCGTTGAAGTCACCATCGCAGCTGAAGGCGAGCCCGCAGACGAGGCAATGGACGCAGCGTCCATCCTCTCCCTGATGTCACTCGGCGCTAAGCACGGCGACAAGGTCGTTCTGCGCGCAGAGGGCGAAGGCGCTGAAGAAGCACTCGACACCCTGGTCAAGATCCTCGAGACCGACCACGACGCCGAGTAATTTCAGCCTGACGGTTTGAATGTGAAGCCCCCGCTTACTGCAAGCGGGGGCTTCGCTGCACCCGGGCTAGAGGCGGTAGGGCAGACGCCCAGCTACACCAGACGAAACTCACGGCGCCCGCAGGGTGCATAGCCCGCCCAGTCTCGATAGACTGGGAAGCTGAAACCTTTCCCGCGCCCACTTGCGCACCGAAAAGAAAAAGAGGGACCTTGCGACAGTTCACAGCCCGCTTCGCTACCGACGCCGAAATCGCCTCCTGGGATGAGCACGTCATCGCCAGCCCCGGTGGCGGCAACCTGCTGCAGTCAGCGTCCTTCGCCTCCGTCAAGGCCAAGCACGGCTGGAAGCCCCTCTACCTGGTCTACGAAGGTACCACCGTCCTCAACGGTGAAGAGGCTCCCTTCGCCAGCTACAACCTGGTCCTCGAAAAGTCAGTACCTGCCCTCGGCAAAATCTGGTACATGATCAAGGGCCCCGGGGTGAACTCCGTTGAAGAGATTCCCGCGATTCTCGATGCCAACAAGGACTTCATCAAGCGCGAGAAGCTTGGCGTCTTCGCGGTCAAGATTGAACCCGACATCATCGCGGACGACTCCATCAACGCCTTTATGGCTAAGACCGGCCTGGTCAAGAGCTGGAACATCCAGCCCAACGACTCCACCGCGATTCTCGATACCGACAAGAGCGAAGAAGATGTCCTCAAGTCTCTCTCCTCTCGCGGACGCAACGCCGTACGCCGCTCCCTGCGCGAGGGCTGCGAGGTTGAGCGCGTGCCGTTGACCGAAGAGAACATGAAGAAGATGTACGCTCTCATGGACACCGTGGGTCAGGGCAACGCCAATGTGCACCTGCGCTCCTACGACTACTATCGCGATTTCTGGACCACCTTTGAAAAGGCTGGCCAGGGCCGCCTCTACTTCACCTACGAGGACGGCGAACCCTCCGTTGGCGCCTACGTGATCCGCTACGGCGAGAAGGGCACCTACAAGGACGGCGGCTCTAAGCCTCGCCGCAAGCAGTACGGTGACTCGCACCAGGTTCAGTGGACCGCCCTGACCGACCTGATGAAGGAATTCGACATCAAGAGCTACGACTTCTGCGGCACCCCGCCCAAGAGCGAGCTCAAGAACAAGGACCACCATCACTACGGTCTGGGCCTTTTCAAGACCTCCTTCACCAAGGACGTCATCGACTACGTCGGCGTCTGGGATCAGGTGCTCTCACCGGTCAAATACAAGGCCTGGAATCAGGCTGTTGAGAAGGTCATGCGTCAGCTCTGGGTACGTAAGACCGGTCAACCTTTCTACTAAATCGAACCCCGGTTAACCTTGGGTGCAGCGGGTGCTGCGCCTGAACAACTTTCACCGTAAGAGGCGGAAGGAGTAATCCCTTTGACCCCCAGCAAGTCACCCTTGCAGCAAAAGGCTTACCCTTCCGCCTCTGCCTTTGATATGGCTCCCGCCGAGGAGGGCACCGGGGCCGGGGCTTTCGGGCAGACTGCGCTCCTGCCGAGAGCGGTACCGGAGGATAGCCCGGTGGCTGGGCAGGGGGGTACCGGGCAGCCTGCACAGGGAGCGGACGCCGGTGGGCAGGACGTCCCCGCCCCCTCGTCCGCGCAGGCCTGGGGACCCCTGCCGGTTGTGTCGCTTGATGAGGTGCGCGACCCTCAGCTGCGTAACCGCCTGGCCCACCTGGGGCAGGGGGAGAGCGCCTTTGATACTCCTGCTGAAACCGTAGACCCTACTGCTACCGGGGTAGCTGAATCGCGGGCGTCCGCTTTTGATCTGGCAACCCCCGCCACCTATCAGGTTCCCTCTGCCTTTGGCCCGGCCACCGATCTGAGTCTTGGTCGAGCCGATAGCGACAACGACCCTAGCCCGGCGACAGCGGGCACCCTCACCGTAAACGAAGCTACCGGCCTGCAACAGGCCTCCTACCCCTCAGCGGCTGGGCCCCACACCGTTGCCCTGCCCGCGTCGCCCCGTCGTCCTGCTGCTAAACGCCCCTCGCGGGTGCGCTCCTCCCTCAAGTCTTTTGTGAGCACCGACCAGTCGCTCACCAAACCCATGCGAGGCATTGCCCGCCTGGCCCAGCGTCCTTTCAATATCGCCGCCGCCCACCGCGCCGAATACGTGCGTGAGAAAGAAGAAGCCCGCGAGGTCCTCAACTTCTCCCTGCGTCTGGCTGAGACCATGTTCCACTACGGGGCAGATACCGTCGATGTGGACTCGGCGATTGTGGCCGTGTGTGCAGCCTATGGGCTGGACGATGTTGAAATTGATATCACCAACCAGTCGGTGATTATCAACTACGTCTCCGATATTGACGAGGTCGATGACCGCACCCGGGCTATTAACCTGAGCGAACCCGAAAACTCAGCACCCGGTAAAGAACGCTTTAGCCACACGGTTATGCGCGTGGTGCGCTCCTGGTCAGAGAACTACGCTGCCCTGGACGACATCTACAAGCTCATTAACGACATCACCGCTGGCGGCCTACCCCGCCACCGGGCCGAGCGTCGCCTACACAAAATCAATACCGCTAAAAAGCCCTACTCACCCATGGTCATTATGCTGGCCAACATAGTGGCGGCTTTCTCCCTGGTCCTGGCCCTGGGCGGGTCTCTGGCGGCGGGCGCTGTGGGCGGTATCGTCTTCCTGGCGATTCACTTCGTTAACAGCCTGATTTCTAAGCTCAAGATGCCCGGCTTCTTTAACATGGCAGCGGGTGCCGGTGTGGTTACCTTCGCCGCTATTTATATATCGGATGAGGCATCTATCTTCTCTCAAGTGGGCTTTCACGTTTCGGCTCCCCACATTGTGGCGGCCGGGCTCATCATGCTCCTGCCCACCGCCCGGCTGGTCTCGACGGTGCAGGACGCCCTCAACGGCTTCCCGCTCACGGCGGCGGGTAAGTTCGTGTCAACGGGCATGTCCTTCCTGGGCATTGTGGTGGGGCTGGCCTCGGCGGTAGCGGTGCTGTCGGTACTGGGCGTGAGCGAACTCGATATCACCGAAACCCGATTTGTGGGGGCGGGGCTGGGCGTCAGCTACACCTTCTTCATGCTGGCCTCTTTAGCCTTTGCGGTGACCACCCACGCCCGCTGGCGAACCCTGCTGTGGATCTTGCTGATTTCAACCTGCGGCTTCTGGGTCTACCAGGGCTACACCCTTATGTTTGGTGCCGGCGCTGGGCGGGCCAATACAGCTTTTGCCGCTCTAGTAATCGGCCTGATGAGCACCTTCCTGGCCTATCGCCTGCATGCCCCGGCCTCTATCTTCTACGTTCCTGCCCTGACCTTCCTGCTCCCCGGTCTCTCGGTCTTCCGCGGCCTCTACCTGTTTACGGTCGAAGCTAACTCCGATGCCGGTGTGCCCGGCATGGTAGCGGCTATCGCCATTATTCTTTCCATGGCCTCTGGAGTGGTGCTGGGGAGCTACCTCATGCAGTACATCATTCAGCGCTATCTGAGCCCCGCTCTTGAAGGCGGCGAGCAGAAAGAAAAGCGTGACCGCTAACGGGGGCTTTCGTTCTTTTGCCCAGCCCCAGCAAGCCCTGACCGTCCCTATTCGCGGACTTGCCCGTGTGGCCCAGCGCCAGGTGGCGCAGGTGGCCTTAGCCCGCTACCGGCAGCGGATTCGGCAGAAGGAAGAAACCCACGAGATTCTGGCTTTCGCCCTACGTCTGGCCGAGACCATGTTCCATTACGGGGCTGACGCTGCGGACGTAGATACCGCCGTTGTGACCGTATGCGCTATGTACGGTATTCACGATGTAGAGGTTGATATCACCTACCAGTCCATCGTGATTAACTATGTCTCTGAATTTGATGAGGCAGCGGGGCGCGGGCAGCTGCCCGAAGCCGGTGGATTGGGTGTTGAGAAGCTGGGGTTGACCCTGGTGCGGGTGGTACGGTCAACCTCTGAGAATTACCTAGCCCTGCACCAGCTCTACCGCCTGGTACACGATATTGCCCAGGGGAGTGTGAGCCGGGGCCGGGCCGAGCGCCGTCTGGCTCAGGTCAATGCGCAGAAGAAGCCCTATTCACCGGCTGTTTTGCTGGCCTGGAACCTGTTGATGGCAGGGGCTTTTACTCTGGGCGTGGGAGGCTCCTGGCGAGCCGCTGTGACTTCTCTGGCGGTGTTTACCGTGGTGAACTTTGTGCTGGTGTGGGCGGGGCGTTTGCGCCTGCCTAGCTACTTCATGATGGCCCTGGGCGCTGCAACGATTACGGTGCTGGCCCTCTTGGTCTCTGACCCCGAGGGTTGGTTTTATGCCAGGGGCTTTTACGTATCTGCCCCGCATATCGTGGCGGCAGGGTTGATGATGCTACTCCCCACCTTCCGCCTGGTATCAGCGGTTCAGGACGCCCTGCACGGTTTCCCCCTCACCGCGGCCGGTAAGTTTGTCATTACAGGGGCTAATTTCACCGGGATTATCGCGGGAATCGCGGTGGCCGTGACGGTCATGAACTATTTCGATGCCACTAGCCTGGACGTGCAGCAGTCAGTTTTTAGCCCGCCGCCCCTGTGGGTTTCTATAGCCGGTATGGCGGTGGGAAGTGCCATGTCGGCAGCTGCCTGGCAGGGCTCTGCCCAGACTATCTGGCTGACCCTGCTGGTGTCTTTGCTGGGGCAGGCAGGCTACTACGGGCTGGGTGCTATAACGGGCTTAGAGGGCGGACGTCTGCAGATACTCGCCGGGGCAACCTTGGTGGGCTTGAGTTCGGCCTTCTTGGGTTATCTTTTGCATAGCCCGGCCTCTATTTACTATGTGCCGGGCATGATGTTTATGCTGCCGGGTCTCACTATTTTCCGCTCCTCCTACCTGGTTTTGGGAGGGGAGGACGTCTTTGCCGGGGGCCAGGGCCTCACCGCCGCCGGGGTGACGGTTCTGCTGATGGCCACGGGCATTGTGTGCGGTACCTATGTGTGGGATGAGATAACTCGGCGATTACGGTTGGGGAACTCCCATCAGCAGGTCTGACAAAGCTATATGCTCTTTTAGCTATATCTTTAGTGGGGTAATGCCCAGTCCACAGGTTGCGCCCCTTGCTCTACCAGAAGCCCATTGACTTGGCTAAAGGGACGGGAACCAAAGAAGCCACGTGATGCTGACAGCGGTGACGGGTGAGGCGACTCAACACAGGGATAGCCGCCAAGCAGGGGCCTGCACTTGCGGGCGTCCGCACCCCAGAGTAACCCCACCAGGGGCTTGCCCCTCTGCGCCAGCGCTTCGATAGCGGCAGTCGTGACCTGCTCCCACCCCAGGTTACGGTGGGAGCCAGCTTGGCCCGCGCCGACCGATAGCACCCGGTTCATGAGCATGACCCCCTGGGCGCTCCAGGCGGTGAGGTCTCCGTGGGCAGGTGGAACAAGGCCGGTATCAGCCTGGAGCTCCTTGTAGATATTTTGGAGGGAGCGAGGAAGCGGACGCACATCGGGGCGCACCGAGAAGCTCAAGCCCATGGCATGCCCGGGAGTGGGGTAGGGGTCCTGGCCAATGACCAGGACTTTCACCTCGCTCATAGGGTAGGTGAAAGCCCTGAAAATGTCAGCACCCGGGGGGAGCGTTGCCCGCCCAGCCTCATGTTCTGCTCGCAGGAAATTTCCCATAGCGCGAATCTGAGGCTCCACCGGGGCTAGGGCTTGAGCCCAGTCAGGGGCCATAATCTCATGCAGGGGGCGGGCAGGCACGGTACTCCTTGGGTGTCGGTGCGGTATTCTCCCTACTAAGACTAGACCACCGAAAGAGGTCATATGAGCAGTCAAAGCCCCCAGTCTCCAGAGAGCCTCACAGAGCTGGAGCTCAGCATCCTTGCCCTTGAAAAGAAACGGTTCAAATACCAGGGCAGTAAGGAGCCGGCTATCAGCAGCACCCTCGGGCTCACCCCGGTGGCCTACTACCAGCAACTCAACACGCTGATCGATAACCCCAAGGCTATCGCCGCCGAGCCTGCCCTTACCCGGCGCCTGCGACTCAAACGCGACGCCCTAACCTAGCCCGCAGTCTAGCTGACGAGCTTGAGAGCCAGCTAGCGAACCGGCGAGAGGGGCGGCAACGAGCGTGAGCCCGCTTCACCACTACCTAGCGTGTACCCTAGTAACTAAAAACCCGCCACCGCGCACGATAATGAGGACGTCTGTGAACAGCTACCCCCGCGATGAGTTCGACGATATCGACGAGAACAAGGCCCGCCGCGGCGCCTATCGCGGTGCCGTAGTCGATACTGCGACCTCCCGCGCCGGTCTAATGGCCATCATTATCAGCGGCATCCTGGCCCTGATTGTGGGTGGCACTATGTACGTGATTTCTCCGCGTACCGATGCTCCTGAAGCTGCTGATGCAAGTAGCGCTACGGCCACCGCTTCGGCAAGCTCCAGTGCTGAGCCTACTCCCACCACCAACCCCTCTAGTGTGACGGTTGAGGTCTATAACTCCAGCGCCCCGTCAGGTGCAGCCGCCCAGGCAAGCGCCGCCCTGGAAGAAGCCGGCTACACCGTAAGCGCTACCGCTAACTGGGCGGGGGCCTATGCTACTGAATCTATGGTCTACTTCGCTACCGGGGCGTCCTCAGAAGCCAACGAGGTAGCTGATACTCTGGGGTTGCCTACCATCGCCCAGGACTATGAGGCAGAAACCGGCCTTATCTATGTGGTGCTCGGAGCTGACTTTGACCCTGCCAGCCTTCCCGGGACTGCGTCATCGCCCTCAGCCACGGACGAAGAGGCCGCCAGCGGTAGCACTGAGGTAGGGGGCACAGCAGGGGCTACTAGCTCTGCTACACCCGCCGACGTTGAGCGCTACAGCTACGACCCTGCCACCGGCACCTTCTACCTGGACCCAGCCGGCAGCTATATCTATGACCCTGTCACCGGCACCTACCAGCTAGGTTAGCGGTAGGAGCTAGCGGCCAGTGGACGCCCGCCCCGCCGTCTGCCAGGTAGGGCTTGTGCGCTGTGGGCGATTAAGGGGGAACTGAAAGAGCAATAGGTTTGCGCCCCTAGGGCTCAAGTGCCAAGATTGGTATTAGCACTCAGAGGCTTCGACTGCTAAATCATGTGCTAGGTTTAGCCGCCGAACCGCTCTTGAGTAAGACACCTGAAGCGATGCTCTGGTGAGGCGCACCCACCTGCCCCATGGCAGTACAAGCCGGGCTGCGCCGTCCGTCGCGGGCACCGAAGAATCGCGCTCACCCCGAATGTTCCAGAAGGAGCGAAAGCCATATGGCAAAGCTGATTGCTTTTGATGAAGAGGCACGCCGCGGTCTTGAAAAGGGTCTAAACACCCTGGCAGACGCAGTGAAGGTAACCCTCGGCCCCCGCGGTCGCAACGTTGTACTGGAGAAGGCCTGGGGCGCACCCACCATCACCAACGACGGTGTTTCCATCGCCAAGGAAATCGAACTCGAAGACCCCTACGAAAAGATCGGCGCAGAGCTGGTCAAGGAAGTCGCCAAGAAGACCGACGATATCGCCGGTGACGGTACCACCACTGCAACCGTCCTGGCTCAGGCTCTCGTCCGCGAAGGCCTGCGCAACGTCGCCGCTGGTGCCGACCCCCTCTCCCTCAAGCGCGGCATCGAAAAGGCTGTAGAAGCCGTCACCGCCGAACTGCTGGAGTCAGCTAAGGAAGTTGAAACCGAAGAAGAGATCGCTGCAACCGCATCTATCTCAGCCGGCGACCCCGAAATCGGTAAGCTCATTGCCCAGGCCATGGAAAAGGTCGGCAAGGAAGGCGTCATCACCGTCGAAGAGTCCAACACCTTCGGCCTGACCCTGGAACTGACCGAGGGTATGCGCTTCGACAAGGGCTTCCTCTCCGGCTACTTCGTCACCGACGCAGACCGCCAGGAAGCTGTTCTTGAAGACCCCTACATCCTGATCGTTAGCTCCAAGATTTCTAACGTCAAGGACCTCGTCCCCGTCCTCGAAAAGGTCATGCAGTCCGGCAAGCCCCTGCTGATCGTCGCTGAGGACGTCGAGGGCGAAGCCCTGGCCCTGCTGGTCCTCAACAAGATGCGTGGTTCCATCAAGTCTGTAGCTGTTAAGGCTCCCGGCTTCGGCGACCGCCGAAAGGCCCAGCTGGCTGACATCGCTATTCTCACCGGCGGCCAGGTCATCACCGAAGAGGTCGGCCTCTCCCTCGACACCGCAACCATCGACCTGCTGGGCCAGGCCCGCAAGGTTGTTGTTACCAAGGACGAGACCACCATCATTGAGGGCGCCGGCGATGCCGACGCTATCGAGGGTCGCGTAGCCCAGATCCGTGGCGAAATCGCTAACTCCGACTCCGACTACGACCGCGAGAAGCTGCAGGAGCGCCTGGCCAAGCTGGCTGGCGGCGTTGCAGTTCTCAAGGCCGGTGCCGCCACCGAGGTCGAACTCAAGGAACGCAAGCACCGCATCGAGGACGCCGTCCGCAACGCTAAGGCAGCCGTTGAAGAGGGCATCGTCCCCGGCGGCGGCGTAGCCCTGATTCAGGCCGGCGTTAAGGCCTTCGAGAAGCTGGAACTTTCCGGCGACGAAGCAACCGGCGCCAACATCGTCCGCGTCGCTATCGATGCTCCCCTCAAGCAGATCGCCTTCAACGCAGGCCTGGAGCCCGGCGTCGTTGTCGACAAGGTCCGTAACCTGCCCGCAGGTACCGGCCTGAACGCTGCAACCGGTGAGTACGAAGACCTCATGGCAGCAGGCATCAACGACCCCGTGAAGGTAACCCGCTCTGCCCTGCAGAACGCTGCCTCCATCGCCGGTCTCTTCCTGACCACCGAGGCCGTCGTTGCCGACAAGCCCGAACCCGCAGCAGCAGCTGCTGCCCCCGACATGGGTGGCATGGGCGGCATGATGTAATCACGCCCGCCTGAGAGCACCGGTTCACGTCCGGTTTCTCATGTGCTGTAAGCTCCGCCGTTTCTTGCCCCTGGCAAGGAGCGGCGGAGCTTTTTTATACCCCTCTGAAAATATGACTAAAAATTTTAGATAATAGTATTGCACTTCACATCTATCTATGGGTATGCTTTAAATCACTAAAGAGGTCTTCTCTTACTTTTACTCATCAGTATCAAAGGCGAAACTGAAAGGTGTGAGGCATATGGTTACCATTGTCGATCTTGTTCTCTACGCAATCATCGTGGGGCTCCTGGCAATGTTGCTTGTTGCCTACGCATCCGACGGTTGGACCAAGCTCGAGAAGAAGAGCGCTGAGGCTCTCCATCGCGATCTTGCATTTGGTGCAGGTGGCTAAGAGTTAATAGTGATTGTGTTTTCCTGGAACCGGCGTCTCGGCAACGAGGCGCCGGTTTCTCTATGCCGAAAGCTCCACCTATACGACCGGTGGCGGGGGCTGTAAAATAGTGAAGCTATGCGTTGCCACTACTTCGATGCCGGCCTCTGCCGCTCATGTTCCCTGCTTGAAACCCCCTACACCGACCAGTTAGCGGGTAAACAGCATGACGCCCAGACCTTGCTCGAACCTTGGGCGAGCCTCAGCTGGCTCCCACCCGTAGCAAGCGCTGACGAAGCCTTCCGCAACAAGGCCAAGCTGGTTGTAGGAGGAACCTCCCAGCAGCCCACCCTCGGTATTCTCGACAGGCAGGGGCAGGGCATTGACCTCTCCGACTGCCAGCTTTACCTGCCCGCAATTAGCCGAGCCATACCCGTCCTTGCTGACCTAATCCAGCGGGCTGACCTTACCCCCTACAGCGTTCAGAAACGCAAGGGGGAACTGAAAAACATTCTGGTGACCGCTTCAGATAGCGGCGAACTGATGGTCCGCTTCGTTCTGCGTTCCAAAAAGCTCATTGTTGCGCTCAAACGGGAACTGCCCTGGCTCCACGAACAGTTACCTCAGCTTGCGGTGGTGAGTGTCAACCTGCTGCGCGAACACGTTGCCCTGGTTGAGGGGAGCGAAGAAATTATTCTGACCGAGCGCACTACCCTGCCCATGCAGGTCAACGATATGACCCTGCACCTGCGCCCCCAGAGCTTCTTCCAGACCAACACCCCCATCGCAGCTGCCCTATACCGTCAGGCCCAGGCATGGGTCAGCGAAGCAGCACCGGCCAGCCTCTGGGACCTCTACTGTGGGGTAGGAGGCTTCGCCCTGCACGCTGCAGCGGTCATGCCGACGGGGGCTACCGTGACCGGTATTGAAATTAGTAGCGAAGCTATTGCCTCTGCCCAGCGCACCGTCGCTGAACGGGGACTTGCGGGTTTACACTTCATTGCCCAGGATGCGCCCGACTACGCCACCAGCAGTGGCCAGGTACCCGAGATGCTGATTGTGAACCCGCCCCGCCGGGGGCTGGGGCCGCAGCTTTCTCACTGGATCGAGGGCAGCGGTATCGACCAGGTGATCTATTCGAGCTGCAACCTGCGCTCTCTCGTCAAAGATCTCAAAAGCATGCCGTCGATGGAGCCCGTGCAGGGGCAGGTAATGGATATGTTCCCGCACAGTAGCCACTACGAGACGATTATGCTGCTTAAGCGCCGCCGCTAACCTACCCTGTTTTTAGGCTCTCATCAGGTCTGTGTACTAGGGTGAAAGAAGCCCAACTCCGCTCCCCGAATAAGTGTGAAAGAAAGTAAAATGCCTCAGCTCCCTGCCCTGCCTTCGCCTTTTATGCTGGCTGAAGGCACTACCGTAGTGCGGGCTGAAGGTGCCCTGACTCCGGTGAGCGAGGCAGACGCTCTGAGCCTGGCCCAGCGCCGGGGCTCTGCGGTCGTGGGGCTGATACCCTTTGACCCGGACGCTCCGGCCCAGCTTGCCGTTCCTGACCGCTGGGTGCGAGAAGATACCCCCCTACCCGATGACGATACGGCGGACCAGCCGGCTCCTGCCCTGGTTGAGGGAATTGACAGTGACGTGTACCGGGCAGCCGTCGCCCATGCCGTTGAGCTGATGAACCGGGGTCAGCTTGATAAAGTCGTCCTGGCCCGCCTGCTGCGGGTGCAGTACGAGCAAGAACTGAACCTGCCCCATCTCTTTGATACCCTGCGTGCCCAGCAGCAGCGGGCTACCGTTTTTAGTGCTCAGCTGCCCAATGGAAACTACCTTATGGGTGCTTCTCCCGAGCTGGTGTTTCAGACGGAGGGGAGCGCGTTTCGAACTGTCCCCCTGGCTGGCTCCGCTGCCCGAACTGCTGCCCCGGGGAGCACCGACGATGCCCAAATCGGTGAGGCTCTCATGCGGTCCGCTAAGGACAGAGCCGAACACGCAACGGTGGTCAATGACATCAGCCAGCGGCTAGAGGCCCTTACCGTGCAGATGGATGTGCCCGCCGTACCTTCACTTATTTCTACACCCCAGCTCTGGCACCTCAGTACGCCGGTCACCGGCCAATTGCTGCCCGGTGTCTCGTCGCTGCAGGCAGCCCGAGCCATCCACCCTACCCCGGCTATTTGCGGCACACCTACAGAGGTGGCTCGGGGGCTGATTGAAGAGCTAGAGCCTTTCGACCGGGGCTTCTTCGGCGGTCTGGTGGGGTACATGGACGCCCACGGGCAGGGGAGCTGGTACCTGGTTTTGCGCTGTGCTGAGGTTGCTCCACTACAGGCTACTCTTTTCGCGGGCGCCGGAATTGTGAAAGATTCCACCCCGGCTAACGAGCACGCTGAGACCGCAACCAAGCTGGGGACCTTCGCCCGGGCCCTGGGGCTTAATCTGGGCTCCCTAGAGCTCTAGCGCATTTCTTGCTCTAGAGCCCGGCGCACCATGAGCGGCGCTGTAACCCTGTGGCTGGTGAGGGTATGGGGCTGGTCGCTGGCAATAGCTAGTAGGTAGGTGCCTTCGTGAACCTGCCAGGTCACCCAGTAGGTGCGAGACTCGGCCTCACCGGGTAGCTGTACTGAAGCTCTAGCCGTAAGCCCGTGGGCTTCTTCCAGCGTGGCGGGTAGGGGCGGCAACGCCAGCATAACGGTGCTGGGTGCTAGCGCCAGGCCGTAGCCGGTAGCCTTGAGTACCGCTTCTTTAGCGCTCCAGAGCAGGTGTCTGGCTAAGGCTGCTTCCGCGGCAGGTAAGGACGCCACCACCCGCTTTTCGTAGTCGGCGAGGGCGATGCGGTCGAAGCTATCGTAATAGCTACCGCGCACAGTAATGAGATCGAGCCCTATACTGAGCCCGGTCGGTCCGGTTACCCCGGCCGCCAGCCCTAGGGCCCTTGCCATGCTGAGGTTGACCCCCTCAATACGTGGCTTGCCGTGAGGCTGCCCGCTTCCACATAAAAGGCAGGTGCGGTCTACCGCTATATCTGCGGCCGCCGTCGCCTTAACCCCGAGCAGGGTCGCCGCCATACACCGCATGAGGGTGTGCTGGGCTGCAAAGGCAAGCGCTTCGTCCGGATTCTTGAATTCAGAGGCTCTTACCTGCTCCTCAATACCGACATAAGCCAGCCAACTCACCCCGTGACCCGTGCGGAGGGTCTCTGCGGGCATGCTAAAAAGGGTGAGCTGGGCGCTCGCTGCCTCGGCGGTAGCTGAAGGGTGAACCATGATGACCATTCTAACGGTGATGCTCCAAGTGGAGCGGCGCGTAGAATAAAAGGCGCCCACAACCTGAAAGTTCGAGGACCATGACCGAAAAAATCATCGCTGCCGCAGATGGCTCTGCCCTGGGCAATCCCGGGCCCGCTGGCTGGGCCTGGTACATCAACGAAGATAACTGGGCAGCCGGTGGTTGGGAGCACGGAACCAACAACATGGGCGAGCTCAAAGCGGTACTTGACCTGTTTGAAGCAACAGCAGACCGGGCAGAGGACCATCTGCACGTCATCTGCGATAGCCAGTACACCATCAACTCCATCACCAAGTGGATGCCCGGTTGGAAGAAAAAGGGTTGGAAGAAAAGCAACGGCAAGCCGGTACTCAATGTTGACCTCATGCAGGCCCTTGATCGAGCTATCCAGGGGCGAAGCTACTCCTTTGAGTGGGTCAAGGGGCATACCGGCCATCCTCTGAACGAGGCCGCGGACGAGCGCGCCAACCGGGCTGCCCAGGCCCACCGCGATGGCACTCCGGTAGACGCTGGGCCCGGCCTGCGGCTTGCTCGGAGCGAGAGGCCAAGGGACAAAGGCACAACTACCGAAGAGGTCACTACAGCTCATCAGCAGAAAACCCAGGAACTGACCCAGCAGGTTGCTAAGAGCACGACAGACCCTGTAGCAGAAGCGCTCGCCCACGAAGAGCAGATGCTCAAGCCATCTATCTATGGGTCAGAAAAGTTGTTAGGAGCCCTCCTGCACCCCGAGCTGAGCTGGACCGTGCCGACTGGCCAGGTAACAGATAGGGTAACGGTGCTGGCTTACCGCGAGCGGGCCTGTGCAACGACGGGGGAACCTGAGTGCCTGTCGTCGGTAGCCCTGGGGCAGGGCGCAGCCCTACTGGTATCCAAGGTTCCCACAGCGCGGGGAACCCTGGTGCGTTCCAGTACTTGGGTACTCACTGGCGGCAGCTGGAAGCTCCGCTACCGCCAGGACACTGCGACGAGAGACTAACCCACGAACATGGCGGCATTAGCCATTTCAGTTTCTGAGTAGTTCACACCAGCTCGTGAGAGTGCCTCGTTAATCTGGGCGATAGATTCTTCCACCTGGTGCTGGGTAGCTCGCCAGTTAGCGAGCACGCCCTGGAAGTTAGCGGACGCAGAGCCAGTCCACGATCCCTGAAGGTCCTGGAGGGAAGCGGTTAGAGCGTTTACCTCCGAAACGATGGTCTCTACCTGGGCGCGGGCCTGGGCTGATTTGCTGGCAATGAGGTCTGCATCGACATTGAACTGGGCCATGGGGCTCTCCTTTTAAAGTTAGGTCTAAGGGTGGGACAGGTACCGCTAGGTAGAGGTGCCTGATGACCTTGAGCCTAGGGGAGAGAGGTCTGGTAGCGGAAGAAAACGAGAACCTGTGGAAAACCCCGCCTCACTAGCCAGGCTAGTGAGGCGGGGTTCGGGTCAGTGCTACAAGCGATAAACGGTGCAGTGATGACGTCTCTATGACGGCTTCGAGAGGCTATCCACAGGTCTCCTACACCGGCAGCTGGGGCTGATGGAGACTCTAGGCTTGTTCCCCCGCAACCAGCGGAATAGGTCCGGTACGGTCGCTGTACTGCGGAAGACGAATCGTGAAGGTAGCACCGCCACCTTCGGTTTCTTCAACCCGCACTGTGCCGTCATGCTGGCCCACAATCGCAGCGACGATAGCCAGGCCAAGGCCGGTGCCGCCTGTCTCCCGGGTTCGTGAGGTATCGGCCCGGTAGAAGCGCTCGAAGACGCGCTCGGCGTCCTCACCGTGAATACCCGGGCCATGGTCGCGAACCTGGAGCACGGACGTCCACGTGCCATCAACGCCCGGCACCGACCCGACCGCAATTTCAATCGGGGAGCCCGCCGGGGTGTAGCGCAGCGCGTTGGTCATCAGGTTGGCGATGACCTGGCGCAGTCTTTGCTCATCGCCCCAGACCAGGGAGGTAAGAGCTTCTGCACCCTCTAGCCCCACCACCTCGATGGTGCGGTCGGGGGCCGAGGCGAAGGCGTCATTAGCGGCGTCCGTAGCTAGCTTCAGCAGGTCTACCCGGGCGTTCTCGGCAACCCGGCGCTCGTCGAGACGAGCCAGGGTCAAGAGGTCTTCTACCAGCTGGCCCATGCGCTTCGACTCTGACTCAATGCGGTCCATAGCCATTGCCACGGCCTCATCGTTGGGCAGGCCGCCCATACGGTAGAGCTCAGAATAGCCCCGAATCGATACTAGCGGGGTGCGAAGCTCGTGCGAAGCATCGCCCACGAAACGCCTCATCTTCACCTCTGACCGCTTTTGGGCGTCAAAGGCCTCTTCGATGTGCGAGAGCATGGTGTTCAAAGAGGTGGTGAGGTGGCCAATCTCGTTGTAGGGGCTGTAGTTCTCAATACGCTGGGAGAGGTCGCCTGCGGCAATCTGGGCAGCGGTTTGCTCCACGCGGGCAAGGGGCTCAAAGGCTCTGGTAACAATCACCCAGGTCAGCGCAATAGAGGCTAAGAGGGTTGCCACACCAAAGAGCATAGTTAAGCTGCCCACGATAGCTACCGTCTGATTGATTTGGGTCAGGGGTGCGGCAATGACCAGGGTCTGGTTGGTGTCTTCAACCGGGAATGCGATCAGGCGCCATTCGGTGTGGCCGCTGGCTGAACGCACCGTCAGGGCAGCCTTGTTGTAGCGCTTGACGTTATCGGCGGTGAGACCCGAAATGACGGGGGAGGAGGATTCATCAGCCAGAGTTGCCACCGGGCGTACGATATTCCCGTCGCTATCTAGTAAATATGCTTCATAGGGAATAAAAGTTCCCTGGGTCTGTGATAGCTGCTGGTCAGCATAGACCGCAGTGACCAGGTAGCTGTAGCTGGCAGTAATCTCATCGTCGAGCTGATCCATCATTTTGCCCCGAATCGCTGAAATAGCAACCAGAGACATCACAGAGATGGCCAGAGCCAGCAGCATAGATGTTAAAAGCACGAGCTGGGTTCGCAAGGACAGCGAACCCAGCCGGTGCACAGAGAGACGAGAGCGCAAACTCGTAACCCCTTAGTTTTTGTTAGCGGTACGAAGCAGGTAGCCGACGCCGCGCTTGGTATGAATCAGCGGGGGTAGGTTCTGATCATTATCGATCTTGCGGCGCAGGTAGGAGATGTAGGACTCCACGATAGAGGCATCGCCGTTGAAGTCGTATTCCCATACGTGATCCAGAATCTGGGCTTTAGACAGCACACGGTTGGGGTTGAGCATCAGGTAGCGCAGGAGCTTGAACTCGGTGGGGGAGAGGTCGATTTCGCGGTCGCCGCGGAAGACCTCGTGGGCGTCGTCGTCCAGCACCAGGTCATCTACGCGCAGGCGGGAATCTTCTTCGATGTGGGGCTGGGTACGGCGCAGGACGGCGCGGATGCGGGCCACAACTTCATCGAGGCTGAAGGGCTTGGTGACGTAGTCATCGCCGCCGACGGTCAGGCCGGTGACCTTGTCTTCGGTGTCGTCCTTAGCGGTGAGGAAGAGGACGGGGAAGAGGCGGCCGGAGCTACGCAGCTTGCGGGTGACGGTGAAGCCGTCCATATCGGGCAGCATGACATCGAGTACAGCCAGGTCGGGTGACTCGGTTTCAGCCTTCTCAAGGGCTTCACGGCCGTTGGCTGCGGTGACAACCTCAAAGCCCGCAAAACGCAGGGAGGTTGCGAGGAGCTCTAGAATGTTGGGTTCGTCGTCGACGACCAGCAGTTTTGCTTCAGGTTCTTTGGTATTCACGCTTTTAATTGTGCGCTTACTACCTGTGCACTAGCTGTGTGCAGCTGTATGTTCTGCTGAGTTTGCCTTAGCCCTGCTGGGAAAATACGGTAAGTACGCCGTGAGCAAAAGGGCAGAGCTCAGTCTCTAGCTAGCTCGGCGGCGAAGCAGAGTGAGAAACAGGGATCCTAACAAGGCCAAAAAAGCTAGCGGTAGAGTCAGCAGCGGTGTAATACTCAAAATCTCAGGAGCAGCTCCGGTAGCCCACTTCAGCAACAGCATAGTGACACCGGAGAGGGTGCCCACCAGCATGAGGACGCCGGCGGCAAGCCCCAGCGCCCGGATACCACCGCCGTAGGGTAGCTCAGGAATTTCAGTGTGTTCAGAAGACATATCTCTAAGCTATCAAGGCCCGCTATAGCTACCTAAAGAAGCACGGGTATTACGCCGGGAGGAAGAGCAGCGGCCACAGCCTCTACCGGCCTGCTTTAATAGGAGTATGACTGAAGAGGTAAAAGACGAGCTAACAGCCCCCGGCGCTTCGAGCGCAGAAAGCTACGAGCAGCCCGGCCCCGAAGCCGCTGAGCAGGTACCGGCGTCCGCCCCTGAACCAACCCTGGGCGAGCCCACTCGCCGTCGTCGTACCAGCAAGGTCGACGCCGTCCTTGCCGCAGCTAAAGACGTAGCCCTCGCAGGCCTAGCCGACATCGCCCCGGAAAACGCTATCGGCCCCGTCCACCACCTGCGCGGTGAAGAAGAACGCCTCACCACCCACCTTTTTGAATGTACCCTTCCCGGCTACCGTGGCTGGTTCTGGTTTGCCACCCTCTCGCGTGCTCCCCGCTCAAAGGTAGCAACCGTCTGTGAGGTCGGCCTGCTCCCCGGCGATGACGCCCTGCTGGCCCCGGCCTGGGTGCCCTGGGCCGACCGCCTCCTGCCCGAAGACCGGGAGGAAGAAGAGTACGACCATGACGATGCGGACTACGGTGACAGCGCCTCAGAGAGCGAGGACGATACCGACTTCACCGAAGAAGCTCAGGTAGGTGCCAGCGCTGAATGACCTCCACCCAGAGACGAGAACCCCAGCCCATGAACGGGAGGAATAAAACCTTCCGCTCACTGTGGATTTTTAACTACCGTCTCTGGTTCATTGGTGCCCTTGTCTCTAACATCGGCACCTGGATGCAGCGCACCGCCCAGGACTGGCTGGTCTTCAACGACCTCTCAAGCCACGACTCTACCCAGATGGGTATCGTCATCGCTTTGCAGTTCGCCCCGCCCCTCTTCCTAGCCCCCTATGCGGGGGCGCTTGCTGATAGGGGCGATCGGCGAAAAATTCTCCTATGGACCCAGAGCATCATGGGCCTGCTGGCCCTCGGGCTGGGGCTTTTAGTGCTATCGGGCCATGTTGCTATCTGGCACGTCTACCTCTTCGCGCTAGCCCTGGGCATCATCTCAGCCCTGGACTCCCCGGTACGGTCAACCTTCGTCTCAGAACTTGTCTCAGACGCAGACCTGCCCAATGCCGTAGCGCTCAACTCCATGTCCTTCAACGTCGCCCGCATGATCGGGCCGGCGGTTGCCGGCCTGCTGGTTGTTGCGGTGGGCACCGGGCCGGTCTTCCTGCTGAACACGGTGACCTTTATAGCTATGATTCTGGCAATCATCGCTATCCGTGAGAATGAATTACGGCAGTTGCCACGGTCGTCCGCCGCTCACAACCGGGTGCGCGACGGCCTTACCTACCTCAAACATCGCCCCGACATCATCGTGGTGATGGTGGCAGCCTTCCTCATTGGTACTTTCGGCCTGAATACAGCCCTCAATATTGCTGCTATGGCCACCACCGAATTCGGGCAGGGCGCGGGTGAATTCGGGCTGCTGAACTCCGTTGTTGCCATCGGCTCGGTGACAGGCACCCTGCTAGCTGCTCGGCGGGATACCCCACGCATGCGGTTCATGTTTGCCTCCTGCCTGGGATTCGGCGTGGCAACCCTACTGGCGGCACTCGCCCCCAACCTCTGGCTGTTTGCCCTGGCCCTGATTCCGCTCGGGCTCATGGCACTGACCATCATCACCTCAGCAAACGCCTACGTGCAGGTAACAACCGAGCCTGCCATGCGAGGGCGGGTTATGAGCGTGTACATGGCTGTATTCATCGGCGGTACCCCTATCGGCTCACCCCTGGTCGGGCTGGTCAACGACGTCTTCGGCGCTCGCTGGGGCCTGGGTGTTGCCTCTGCCTCCGGTTTTCTGGCGGCCCTGATTGGGCTGATCTGGATCATGAAATATAAGCACCTGCACCTGCACTACGACAGGCAGGCCCGCACCCGCCTGGTGCTGCGTCCGCGCCCTGAAACCGCTGAGAGCCCTGACCGGGAGCCGCCCCCGGTCACAGCAGCAATCGACCTGCAAGAACCCCGCTAAAGATTAAGAAAAGAAGGACGCCGCCTCCCGCTTCCTGCCACACGGCAGGTGAGCGGGGAGCGGCGTCCTTATCTTTGCCTAGCTACAACTACTTGAGCTTTTCGACCACGTAGTCGATGCAGGCCAGCAGGGCTGAGACGTCCTCGGGGTCAATAGCGGTGAAGGTGGCAATACGCAGCTGGTTGCGGCCCAGCTTGCGGTAGGGCTCGGTATCGACGATGCCGTTAGCGCGCAGGGTCTTGGCAATAGCAGCGGCATCGATGCTCTCATCGAAATCAACGGTAGCGATGACGTTGGAGCGCTCAGCCGGGTTCGCCACAAAGGGGGTGGCGTACTCGCTAGCCTCGGCCCAATTATAGACACGGCCTGCAGAATCAGCGGTACGGGCTGCGGCAAAGGCCAGACCACCCTGTTCGTTCATCCACTTGATCTGCTCATTGAGCATAATCATGGTGGCCAGAGCCGGGGTGTTGTAGGTCTGGTTGAGGCGGGAGTTGCTAATGGCGGTAACCAGGTTCAGGGAATCGGGGATCCAGCGGTCAGAAGCGGCGATACGCTCGGTGCGCTCAATCGCTGCCGGTGACCAGAGGCCTAGCCACAGGCCGCCGTCGGAGGCAAAGTTCTTCTGGGGTGAGAAGTAGTAGACGTCGGACTCGGCCACGTTAACATCCAGACCGCCAGCGGCACTGGTAGCGTCAATCAGCACCAGGGCATCATCGGCGATACCGGCAGGGCGGGCCACCGGGGCAAAAACACCGGTTGAGGTTTCGTTGTGGGGCCAAGCATAAACGTCTACGCCCTCTTCAGCACGGGCCTCGGGGCGGGTGCCGGCTTCAGAAGAAATAACGGTGGAATCATCCAGGAAAGGGGCCGCCTTGGTGGCTGAAGCAAACTTAGAGCCAAACTCACCGAAGGTCAGGTGCTGAGCCTTGTTCTCAACCAGGCCGAAGGTTGCGGCATCCCAGAACGCGGTGGCGCCACCGTTGCCCAGGATCACCTCGTAGCCATCGGGTGCAGAGTAGAAAGCGCGCAGGCCCTCGCGAATCTCACCGACCAGGTTCTTGACCGGGGCCTGGCGGTGGGAGGTACCTAGCAGGGTAGTGGCAGCAGCTGATACGGCGGCAACCTGCTCGGGGCGGACCTTCGAGGGGCCGGCACCGAAACGGCCATCGGCAGGTAGCATCTCGGTGGGAATCACGGGAAAAGTGGTCACTGAATATCTCCTAGACACGGGCAGGAGGTCAGCCGGGCGGCTTTGCGTTGATGTGAGGGAGGGAGGTGCCGCGGGCGTCCTGCTGTTTCTATTGTGCAACCTGCGCGGGCCCCGCGGCCCTCAAGCACCCCGTACCGGCCCAAAATGTGGGGAATAAATTTATATAGTGAGATAGCCTCGGTGTAGGGCTTGGTGGTGGACGGCGCTGCAAACCGAAGGTGCGCGGTGCGGGCGCAACAATTTCAGCTCTTGAAGAGAGTAAACGCTTCCCTGACCTAGTAGCGCATACAATTAAGGTCAAAACCACTGCACCTAACAACCCGTGCACCGTGCGGGCTGGCCCAAGGAGATTCGAGAAGGCATGACAGACCTCATTGATACCACTGAAATGTATCTGCGCACCGTGCTGGAGCTTGAGGAAGAGGGCATCACCCCCATGCGCGCCCGTATTGCAGAGCGCCTTGAGCACTCCGGCCCCACCGTTTCTCAGACCGTTGCCCGCATGGAACGCCACGGTCTGCTCACCGTCGCTAGCGACCGCTCCCTCCAGCTCACCGAAGAAGGGCGTCAGAAGGCAGTGGAGGTAATGCGCAAGCATCGTCTAGCTGAGCGCCTGCTCGCTGACGTGATTGGTCTTGACCTGGAATACATCCACGAAGAGGCCTGCCGTTGGGAGCACGTCATGAGTGAGCGTGTGGAGCGCCGCCTGCTGGAACTGCTCAATGAGCCTAAGTTCTCCCCCTACGGCAACGCGATTCCCGGCTTGGAAGAGCTGGGCGCCGAGAGCGAAGAGAACGACGGCCGCACCGTTACCATGTCGATTGCGGGCCGCGACTCATCTGAAGATGACCGCTTTACTGTGTCTCGTCTGCCCGAGTTTATCCAGACCGACGTGCAGCTGCTGAAGCGTCTGGGCGATGCGGGCATCGTCTACGGTGCAACGGTGTCGATTCTGGGTAATAAGGACGGCTCCGTGCTGGTTCACGCGGACGGCGAGGACGAAGCGCTGACGCTCAGCGCTGAAGTAGCAGAAGCGATTATCGTCAAAAGATAACAGTTTGATAACGAAAAAGGTGCCCACCCGGCTGGTAGGCACCTTTTTTGTTATCAAATTGTGATGTTCTGAGGGTGAAAAGCTGTTTTTGGTGTTGCGTAAGGTGCTGATGGGGGACTGGCTGAGGGGCTGCGGAGGGCTGTAGAGAGGGTGCGGGGCCTTAAGTGGTCGGCTTCTCAGTTAAATTAAGACTGGCAAAACCCTGATAGGGGGCCGGCGGGAGGGTGTTGTGGGGCTGCCTTAAAATCCTTTTATTTTCCCTTGTCAAAACTAACTCTATGTGCCCCATAAGCCCCAGCTGGACACGTCCTGAAAGCCAAAAAATCAATCACCCTGCTTTGCATTCCGGGGGTCTTGCAACAAAATCGTGACCAAAGCGTGACAAACCAGCCCAGGCTGTGTAATGTTCTATTTCGTGCTCATCACTGGTCGGATCAGCACCCTACGAACAGCACCGCCTAGTTCTGCCACTGTTCACAGGAAAACAAACAAAATAACATCACGGCAGAAGCGGGGGACCCACCTTTCGGGCTCTCCACCGAGAACCCTAGGGGTTAAGTCGCAGATTCTGCGGCCGAGCGAACTTCATGCTCGAACCCGACAGCTCACCTCGTTCGGCAATGGAGGAAAACAAAATGGCTAAGTCAACCATCGTACGCACCGCAGGTATCGTTGCAGCATCAGGCGCCATGCTCGCCGCAACCGTTGCACCCGCAAACGCATTCGCAGTAGCTGAAGTATCAGCACCCGCCCACTCAGCACCTGCACTGGCTTCACACTCTTACAACTACAACACCTGGGGCTACGAAACTGCTCCCGTAGTTGAAAACACCGCAGTTGAGACCACCTCAACCGTCACCACCCAGGCAACCACCACCACCGAGGTTTCCAGCAACGTTGACCTGTCAACCGCTCGCGAAACCGTCCTGGCAGCTGCCTACGACGGCATCGGCGGCTCCTACGTTTGGGGTGGCAAGTCCTACAAGGCTTGGGACTGCTCAGGCTTCGTCTCCTACGTTTACGCACAGGCTGGCATCAACCTGACCGCCTACACCTACACCATGGCAACCGAGCTGACCCCCACCTCAAACCCCCAGCCCGGTGACATCGTCTTCACCAACGGCTACGCACACGTCGGCATCTACGTTGGTAACGGCCAGATGATCTCAGCTCTCAACCCCTCACAGGGCACCCAGCTGACCGCAGTTGACGGCGGCGGCTTCATGCCCGTTGACGGTTACTACACCGCTGGCATCTAAGACTTCTCACACGGTACGGGGCAGCCAAAACTGCCCCAGTCGGTGACGTTCATTCAGTAGCTGGTCAACTTCCTACTGAAAAATGAACACAAGAATTCCTACCACACATCACACGGTAAGGATCCCCCGCAAACACTACGTTTGCGCATGCGCACCAGACGACCAGCTGGGGCGCATTTTTTATACCCACTTTTCGACTCCGGTAGAAGGCACAGCTAGGATTGGAACTATGTCGCAGAAGTTAAACAGCCCCCAATTCGAAAACCCGACCGGTTCATCCGACCAAGAATTCACCTACATGGCCATCGGAATGGTAGCCGGCGCCATACCCGGCATCGTCCTCGGCCTCATCATCGCCATCTTCGTCGGGCACGCAGCCATGTGGGTCTCCATCACCGGCGGCATCGGCATCGTCCTCGGGCTTGTCATCTCTCGGCTAGCCTACCGAAAAAAGAAAACCCGCAACTAACGCCCCCAGGCGGGCACAAAAAGAGAGGGTATGCCAGCGCTTCGCGCAGTATGGCATACCCTCTCTTTTTGTGCCCCCGAGACGATTCGAACGTCCGACACCCGCTTTAGGAGAGCGGTGCTCTATCCCCTGAGCTACGAGGGCGCAACCCCACCAGTTTACACGAAAACCTATACGCCACCCGAAAAATGCAAACGCCTGTGGATAAGTCGACGGCATATGCACTTTTCCTGCGGCGTTAAGACGCGCTAACCGGCCCCTGCGTCCACAGGGCTAGCGTCAACATCCCTGATTCAGTCACCCTATACACCATGAGCCAGAACCTATATAACTCAGTACTTCTTACCGGTGATCTACGACTACAGGGACTGACCAGTCGCAAAATTAGTGACGCAGTGCGGTCCAAAGAGCTTGTCCGTCTCAGACAGGGAGCCTACATCAAAACCCAGACTCTCGCCCAGGCAACCCCTACCGAGCGTGCCCTGATACACCACATAGCGGTGAGCAAAACCCGCTCACACGCCGTCCTTACACGCACGTCCGCTGCTCTTGCCTGGGGAGCGCCCCTCCTTGAACTCCCCTCTCATATCTACCTCGCGAGTTCCTGGCGCGATCGCGGCAAACAGCAGGGCATTCGCCGCTGCGTCACTCCTGCTGAAGCAATAAATAGGGCACAGGAACACCAGGGCCTTACGGTTCTCTCACCTATAGACACCGTCCTGAGCTGTATCGGTCACCAGCGGGCGCTCACCACGGTGACGGTTGCACACTATTTTCTCCACCAGAACCTTTGCAACCAGTACCTGCTGCACGATGCGCTACTAGCCGTCTCCGACCGCGGCGCGAAGCAAGCTCGTATCCTGGCACGGAGCCTGACGACCGAGCTTGAATCACCGCTAGAATCTCAGGCGTATTTTCTGATGGTGCTTGAAAATCTTGAGCTGCCCGCCTTGCAGCGGTGGGTGGTTACGAGCAGTGGCCGCCGCTATCGTCCTGATTTTATGTGGCGGCGCCTCAGGCTTATCCTCGAGGTCGACGGCCGTATCAAGTACACTGGGGCTTATCGGTCTTTTGACGAACAGCGGCAACAAGATCTCTTCCGGCAGCGCGAGTTAGAGAACGAGGGCTGGAAGGTCTTGCGAATCACCTATGAAGACCTCACCCACCGCCCGCAGCACGTGGTTTGTCTGTTGCTACGGCACGGGGTGCGGCGACTAGATGCCGCTTAAAAAGTGCAAGTGCCTGTCACTTTTGCACAGGCACTTGCACTTTTCGGGGGCGGACGCGGGCGGGACGCTAGCCTAACATCACTGCCCGGGCAGCTCGCCGCGGGCGAAGGCGTCCATCTTGCTTCTAACCAGTCGCAGTGCCAGGTAACCCAGCTGCACCAGGCAGAGCACGAACAGGGCCCAGCGGGCCGTCATGAGAAGAGAAGCAAGTGCGGTAGCGCCGCCCAGCGGGTCGGCTAGGGCTGAATCAACGGCAAAACCACCGGCAATGAACACAAAAGCGTAGGCCACCGGCAGGGTTAGCATCAGTCGGCCCACCAGCAGCTCAAACTTGGAGGCTCGCACCATATTCCACCAGGTGAAAGCAAAAATCAGGGGCAGAATGAGCCCCGTTGAACGGTGGAGCACCTGGTAGGCCTGCAAGCCCTCTACGCCCAGGCCCGCCGCTACGGTTTGCAGGTGTTGGGCGTCAAAACGCAGCATGAGTTCCGGGGCGGTAGCACTGGCAGCCGCCGACACCCCCGGTAGCAGCATGAGGTAGTAGTAGAGCAAAAACAGCACCGTCACGACAAAGGCAACGCCCAAGAAAATATAGGAACCCCCGCCCTTTTCCGGCTCGGCGGCAAGCTCTGCCCGGCTGTAGTCGGTGACAACGCGCGGCCCTGCCCCCTGCCCGCGAGGGGGCGCGGACGTCCGCCCCGCTTGAGCTGCGGGCGGCGCGGGGGAGTGCGCTTGCGTGTTTTCACCGTAGAGACGTTTCTTCTGACCTTTTGAAAGACCCATGCTGTCTATCTTATCTGTCAGCTCAATCGGGTGTGGGCTGTGGCCCTCTCGCCTAAAATGGGGAGTTGACGGTTGATCTTTGGAGGGTTCTTCTATGTTTGATGACGACGATTTTATGCCTGCGCCCGCCTCGCCGCGCTCTGCTGCGCCTGAGGGGGAGCCTTTCTTTGACGAGCCTCCTTTCGACCCCTTCTACGATGCGGCCCCTCCGGCTGATGATTTTGTGCCCCCTGCCTACCAGGTGGGCGGGTTTATGCCTGAGTTTGAGGACGTCCGCCCTGCTCCCAGCGTCAATCCCGAGACGCTGGTGGCGGGCCTGAACGAGCACCAGGCTGAGGCGGTAAAGCATGCCGGTAGCCCCCTGCTGATTGTGGCGGGTGCCGGGTCGGGTAAGACCCGCGTGCTGACTCACCGTATCGCCTACCTGCTGGCAACGGGGCGTGCCCACCAGGGGCAGATTCTGGCTATTACCTTCACCAATAAAGCTGCCGCCGAGATGCGGGAGCGTATCACCGCCCTGGTGGGGCCGCGGGCGCAGAGCATGTGGATTTCAACCTTCCACTCCTTCTGTGTGCGCGTACTGCGCCGCGAGGCAAAAGCCCTGGGCCTCAAATCGACCTTCTCCATCTACGATTCGGCTGACTCCCAGCGCCTGCTGACCCTGATTATCAAGCAGATGAATCTCGATACCAAGAAGTTCACCGCCAAGGTCGTGGGCAACCGTATCTCTAACCTCAAGAACGAACTGGTCAGCGCCAAACAGTTCGCAGCTGAAACCAGCCCCACCGACCCCTGGGAAGGCGTGATTTCGAAGGTCTATACGGCCTACACCGAGCGTCTACGGGCCGCTAACTCCCTGGACTTCGACGACCTCATCTTTGAAACTGTCAACCTTCTGAAGAACCACCCCCAGGTAGCCGAGTACTACCGCCGTCGCTTCCGCCATATCCTGGTGGACGAATACCAGGACACCAACCATGCCCAGTACCAGCTGGTGCGGCAGCTGGTGGGGGGTGCGGCGTCCTTGCGCCCTGAGACCGGCCCCGCCGATAACGGTCCCTACCCCGACGCCTACCCGCCCGCTGAGCTGACGGTGGTGGGTGACTCTGACCAGTCCATCTATGCCTTCCGCGGGGCTGATATTCGCAATATCACCGACTTTGAGCAGGACTACCCGGCGGCCCATACCATCTTGCTGGAGCAGAACTATCGCTCTACCCAGAACATCCTCTCGGCAGCGAACGCCGTGATTGAGCGCAACAAGGGCCGCAGGCCCAAGAAGCTCTGGACGGCCAGCGGCGACGGTGCCAAAATCACCGGCTACGTGGCAGAGTCCGAGCACGCTGAGGCCCGCTACATCGCCCAGGAAATTGACCGCCTGCGCGATGAACACGGCACCGCCCCCGGCGACGTGGCGATCTTCTACCGCACCAATGCCCAGTCCCGCACCCTTGAAGAAATGCTCATGCGCGTGGGTCTGCCCTACCGCGTAGTCGGTGGCACCCGCTTCTACGAGCGCAAGGAAATCAAGGACGCCCTGGCCTACCTGCGCGTGCTGGTCAACCCCGACGACGACATCAACGTGCGCCGCGTGCTCAACGAACCCAAACGCGGAATCGGGGCTAAGTCTGAAAGTGTGGTCGCCGACCACGCGCGCGCTACCGGTATCTCCTTCATGGCCACCCTGCGCCAGGGCAGTGAAGTGCCCGGCCTGGGGTCTGCCGCCGTGAAGAAAATGGCCGCTTTCGCCCAGATGATCGACGACCTTGCTCAGCTAGCTGCCACCGAGTCAGCAGCCACCTGCCTAGAGGCGGTACTGGAGCAGACCGGCTACCTGGCGGCTCTACGCGAGTCCAAGGATATTCAGGACGAATCCCGCGTGGAAAACCTCTCAGAGCTGGTGGACGCCGTGCGCGAGTTCGAAATCGACAACGCAGGTGCCACCTTGGAGGACTTCCTCGAACACGTTGCCCTGGTCGCTGACGCCGACCAGATCCCCAACAAGCCCAAGTCCGAGCAGGAGGGCGGGCCGTCCGCCGCCCAGATTGCCGCAGAGGTGGCAGAAGCCCGCTCCCAGGGCGTCATTACCCTCATGACCCTGCACACCGCTAAGGGCCTAGAATTCCCCGTGGTTTTCTTGACCGGTATGGAGCACGGCCTCTTCCCCCACCAGCGAGCCCTCACCGACGACTCGGAGATGAGCGAAGAGCGCCGCCTGGCCTACGTGGGCCTGACCCGCGCCATGGAACGCCTCTACCTCACCCGCGCTGAGAACCGCTCCATGTGGGGCCAGAGCCAGTTCAACCCGCCGTCGCCCTTCCTCGAAGAGATCCCCGAAGAGCTCATTGACTGGAAGCGCACCGGCTCCTCCTTTGGCGGATACTCCGGTAGCGGCTACGGGGGCGCTTACGCGGGCGGACGCGGCGGCTGGGCAGGCAACCGCGGCGGCTCATCGAGCGGGTACGGTTCTTCGTACGGGTCCTCCACCTACTCCAGCCGCTTTGACGAACCGGCCGAGCGGCGGCGTCCTGCCGAACCGTCCACCAGCGAAGTCAACGGGTCTTCCACCTACGGACTCAAGGCAGCAGCCCGGCAGGTCTCCCGCGTGCAGCAGAACAAGGAAATTCCGGCGCTCGCGGTTGGCGACCGCGTTGAGCACACCAGCTTTGGTGAGGGCCGCGTGACCGCGGTTGAAGGGGCCGGCGATAAAACCGTCGCCAAGGTGCGCTTCGCCAAAGAAGAGAAACGACTCCTGCTGCGCTACGCGCCGCTGACTAAAAAGACCGACTAAGATATAAGAAGCCCGGTACCGCCCGTGGTGCCGGGCTCTTTTCTGCCCGATTCACTCAAGGATGACCATGGATCACGACTCTAACCTTCCCTCTATCGCCGAAGAATTTGTGGAGGCAATGGATGAGGTGACCGATACCCGCGTGCAGCTTCAAGAGATTTCTGATCTCTTCCTTTTTCGTATTGAAATTGACCCCTCGACCGATGCTGCCCGCCGCATTGAGAAGGTGCTGGGCGCTGCCCTTCCCACTACTCGCGGGCAGGTAACTGGCGATGCGACCGCCCTGCATCTGCTGTACGGCACCCGCCAGGTCGTGGCCTGCCTCTACGTTGAAGAGGGCGTGTACCTGGTGGTGACCAGGGTGGACGCCGTAAAGCTGGGGCGCGCGCTCACCGCGGCCCTGGGGCGCGATGAGGGGCTGGTGCTCGATGTATCGGTCAATCGCACCGTGCTGAACCTGAGCGGGGTTGCCGCGGCGGACGTCATCGACGAGGTCGTGCACTTCGACTTCCCGCCGGACTTCTTCGACCCGGGCAAGGCCCTGTCCTGCACCGTGGCTGAGGCCCGTATCATGCTCTGGCGCATCGACGAGCTGGAGTATCTGATGGTGCCTCGCGCCTCCGATACAGCCCCCTTCCTGGTCAATATTTTGGACGCCTGCGAGAAGGTCAAATAGTCCCGGTGTGGGAGCGTCGATGGTAACTGACAGGTTTGTTTCATTCAGAGGGAAATAAGTTCGCACCCCTATAGGCAAGTACGCTAAAGTTTCTTTGTGGAGAAGCTTTGTGTGCTCCAGCTCTCGCAATGGGGCGGGCACCGAACTTCGTACATGTAAACGCCGGGAGCACCGCTTTCTGGCATGACTTCGACGAAGAAGGACACACCTGTGGACCTGTTTGAATACCAGGCACGCGATCTCTTTGAGAAGCACGGCGTTCCCGTGCTCCAGGGCATCGTAGCTACCACCCCTGAAGAAGCAAAGGCAGCAGCTGAGAAGATCGGTGGCGTCACCGTTGTTAAGGCCCAGGTTAAGGTGGGCGGACGCGGTAAGGCTGGCGGCGTGAAGGTCGCTAAGACCGCTGATGAGGCTTACGAGTACGCCCAGCAGATTCTGGGTATGGACATCAAGGGCCACACCGTTCACCGCGTGATGATTGCCCAGGGCGCAGACATCGCTGAAGAGTACTACTTCTCCATGCTGCTTGACCGCGCTAACCGCTCCTACCTGGCTATGTGCTCCGTTGAAGGTGGCATGGACATTGAGACCCTGGCTGCCGAGCGCCCCGAGGCCCTGGCCAAGGTTGAGGTCAACCCCATGGACGGCATCACCGCCGAGAAGGCCGCCGAGATTGTGGAGGTCGCTGGCTTCGCTGAGGACGTACGCGAGGACGTCGCCGCCGTGCTGGTCAAGCTGGGCGAGGTCTACAAGAAGGAAGACGCTACCCTGGTTGAGGTCAACCCGCTGGTCAAGACCGGCGATGGCAAGATTCTGGCCCTGGACGGCAAGGTCTCCCTCGATGATAACGCTGAGTTCCGCCAGCCCGAGCACGAGGCTCTGGTTGATAAGTCAGCCGAGAACCCCCTCGAAGCTAAGGCCAAGGAAAATGACCTCAACTACGTCAAGCTCGACGGTGAAGTCGGCATCATCGGTAACGGCGCCGGTCTGGTCATGTCTACCCTGGACGTCGTTGCCTACGCCGGTGAAAACCACGGCAATGTCAAGCCCGCTAACTTCCTCGACATCGGTGGCGGTGCTTCTGCCGAGGTGATGGCAGCAGGCCTGGACATCATCCTCAACGACGAGCAGGTCAAGTCTGTTTTCGTTAACGTTTTCGGTGGTATCACCTCCTGCGACGCTGTAGCTAACGGTATCGTCAAGGCCCTGGAAATCCTCGGTGATAAGGCAACTAAGCCCCTGGTCGTTCGCCTGGACGGCAACAACGTCGAAGAGGGCCGCCGCATTCTCACCGAAGCTAACCACCCGCTGGTTTACCTAGCAGGAACCATGGACTCTGGTGCCGATAAGGCAGCCGAGCTGGCCCACACCGCATAAATCACCGCTGATTATTACTAGAAGGTTTATACAATGTCTATCTTTTTGAACAAGGACTCCAAGGTCATCGTTCAGGGCATCACCGGCGGTGAAGGCACCAAGCACACCGCCCGTATGCTGGCTGCCGGTACTCAGATTGTGGGGGGTGTCAATGCCCGCAAGGCTGGCACCACCGTCTCCCACAAGGACGCCTCCGGTAACGACGTTGAGCTGAACGTCTACGGCTCCGTTGCTGAAGCCGTCAAGGAAACCGGCGCTGACGTCTCCATCGTCTTCGTCCCCCCGGCCTTCACCAAGGACGCCGTGATCGAGGCCATCGACGCTGAGGTGCCCCTGGTCGTCGTTATCACCGAGGGCGTGCCCGTGGGCGATACCGCCGAGTTCTGGGCCTACGCCAAGAGCAAGGTGGACGCCAACGGCAAGCAGATTACCCGCATCATCGGCCCTAACTGCCCCGGCATCATCACCCCCGGCGAATCCCTGGTAGGTATTACCCCCGCCAACATCACCGGTAAGGGCAAGATCGGTCTGGTCTCCAAGTCAGGTACCCTGACCTACCAGATGATGTTCGAGCTGCGCGACATCGGTTTCACCACCGCTATCGGCATTGGCGGTGACCCCATCATTGGCACCACTCATATTGATGCTTTGGAGGCCTTTGAGGCTGACCCGGAGACCGAAGCTATCGTCATGATCGGTGAGATTGGTGGTGATGCTGAGGAGCGGGCCGCCGAGTTTATCAAGGCTAAGGTTACTAAGCCTGTGGTCGGTTATGTGGCAGGTTTTACTGCTCCTGAGGGTAAGACCATGGGCCATGCCGGTGCCATTGTTTCAGGCTCCTCCGGTACGGCTCAGGCTAAGCAGGAAGCCCTTGAGGCAGCCGGTGTTAAGGTCGGTAAGACTCCTTCTGAGGCGGCGCAGCTGGTTCGGGCTATTTTCGCTCAGTAAAGGATTTTCCTCAAAAGTCTTAGGGGTCTTCCCCCTCCTGTCAGCAGGAGGGGGAAGACCCCTTTAAGCTATCTCAAGCTAGTTTTTTGTCCTTGCTAGAGGCCCTAACATGGCCTTGGCTACCTTTTGGGTCAGGGCCTCAAGCGGGCCACGCCGGTAGAAGAGCAACCATAGGCTACTTGCCAAGATAAGCACAGTGGTGAGGAAGAGGAAGAAGGGCAGGGAAGATAGGTTACCCCCAGGGCCGGTGACTAGCCAGATGATAAAGACGTGGGCGGAGTAGGCGGTCAGGGGCATAGTGCCCAAGGCTAGGAGGGGGTAGAGCAGATAGGGAAGCAGCCGAGAGAGCAGCAGACAGAGACCGAGCACTATGAGGCTGATACCTCCAGAGCCAATGATTTCTGCGCTAGCACCGCTATGGGGTCTTGAGGTTAACAGGGCCTCCATCGCTAGGGCTCCCCAGTCCGTTGAGAGGGCTGTAGCGAGGGTGTCGGGCCAGGCACTGATAATCTCGTTATCAGTAGCGCTCTCTGTCTCTTGAGAGGGATCAGAGAGGGGTAGCTGGGATTTATCTTTTTCTGTCTCCCAGCCTTCTGCCTGCGATAGCTGCTCATAAAATTCTGGGCTTTTCCCGGAGAAGTCTTCTGCCAGGGAGGACTTTTCTGCCTGGCTTTGGCCCCCGCCCTGGTAGAGACTTCCTAGACCGTAGCCCAGGCTGGTGAGAGCCAAACCGAGAGCCAGGAAGGTGAGGGCAACCTTAATATTTCTCCAGTCGGTAATGCTCCGGCCTATACCCAGGCCGAAGAGCATAGTAGCTAGCCAGGCAGGTAGGGAGTAGGAGGTCTGAAAAAGCAGGGCATGGCCCATGCCGATGGAAACCGGGAAAAATTTATTGAGGATTTCCACCAGGAGGGGGCCGAGCAGGGCGATGCCTAGAGATAGGCCAAAGAGAATTTTGGGAGGTAGCCGCAGAAAGGGAAAGAGCAGAAAGTAGATTGCCCCGTAGAGTGTAAGAATAACGGCTACATTGGTGGCTAACTGTTCAAGGAGAACCCCGATAGCAAAAATTGTCAGTGCTCGGGCCGTAAGGTTAAGGCGAATACGGGGTAGCTCAGCTGCCTGGGGGAGCTGCTTTCTTCCCGTCATAAGCGCGATAGAGATACCGCCGAGCAGGGCGAACAGCAAGGACGGGCGGCCATTGGCTAGGCCGCTCCAGGTAGCGGGGTCGGTGAGCGATACCTGGGTAGAAACCGTTGTGGTATGCACCGCGACCATTCCGATAATGGCCAGGGCCCGGGCTAGGTCTAGCCCGGGAATACGGGGGCCGAGAATCTCTCAGCGATACTGATTCTTCTGCCAGCTGGCTTCTGCAGGGCAGCAGAGGGGGCTAGGGTCATAGGATATTTCCTTGTCTCATCTTGGCTTTCCCTGTCAAGAGCTGGTTTACTCGGTTTTAGGGGAGCTTTCTGAGGACGCTGATGAAGCGGCCTTGCGGGCTGAACGCTGATCGAGAATCTTATTAATACCCATGAAGGAGGAATGCCAGATCAGCTCTACCGGCCCGCGTGGGAAGAAACGGAGCCAGAGCCAGGAGAAGGCAAAAAGAGCCAGGCTTATCAAGAACCAGCTAAGCCAGACCAGTGATGAATTGGTAGGGTCAATCTTAGCTGCTAATCCTAAGCCCCAGTCGTAGAAGATGATGGAAGCTATGAGATTTTGCAGAATGTAGCAGCTCAGGGCTGTGCGTCCAATGATGGTGAAGAAGTAGCCTAGCGGCCCTAGTTGCCGTCCTCCAGCATAGAAGTGGGCTACCGCTGCCAGCAGGCCGAAAGAAACCAGCGTGGAGGTCAGGTAGCGCCCTAGGGCACCAGAATAGATACCGCCCTGCCAGAGCCTGAGGGACCAGTCAAGGGCAAGGCCCAGGGTAAAGGAGTAGAGCATAATCTTTTTCCGCAGGGCACCCTGTTCTGCTTTAAAGAGGCCAGCCCGGTAGAGGTGGGCCCCGGCTAGGAAGAGAGCGATACCCATGACAAACATGATGGGAATCTCGTAGCGACCTGACCAGAAATTTTCGAGACGGAAGATAACGGCTCCCCAGTAGGAGGTAGATGTTGCCATTTGAATGTCTTCGGTCTGAACGTCGCCCCCTTCTGCGAATTGCTGGATTTGGGCGTCACCTTCCTCTAGGGGAGCGAAGAAGGTTGAATTGGCCCAGATAGCCCCAATGACGAGAACGTAGGCAACAAGAGAGATAGCTAACCAAATTTTCTGGGTTCTTGGTGTGGTTGCGAGAACGACGCAGACAACCAGGGCTGTGAGGCCGTAGCCCATAAGGACATCGTATTCAAAGATAAAAATATAGTTCAGAAGGCCATCTAAAATCAGCAGGGCAGCTCGCCAGGGGTAGCGGCCCGGCCAGCTTTTGCCCTTCTTGAGGGCGCTCTGTCGCTGAATTTCTAGGCCGATGCCGAACATGATGGTCAGCAGGCCAATCCATTTTCCGTCGGTCACTAGATTGACTAGGAGCGAAGTGAGCGGAACCTGCTCTTCTCCGCCGCCGTCCAGGGCTGATGCCAGGTTGGTAATTCCGGTGCTGGCAAAAATACTTATATTGGTGGCCAGGGTGCCTATGATGGCCATGCCGCGCAGGACGTCAAGGGCCAGGTAGCGCCCCGAGGTGCTGAGGGAAGGTGTCTGCTTATTCTTCATAGGCGTGAGGTTACCATAGACTTCTTAAGATTGCTTGGGTTACGGGGCGGGAGTAAGCCTCAGAATCTATCTTTGACTAGCGCGTATCTTCTGCGACCTGGCTAGCAGCGGGAATTTTGGCGGAAAATATACAGAATTTTCTGGCAATTTTTTAGGTTTAGGCCCGCCAGTGGCGGAGGTAAAACTGTCTACCGGGTAGACCAAGGGCCTATCCGATAGCTGAGGGTAGTGAAAGTTTTGAGTGAACTAACCTCAGCTTAGGCTGGATAGGCCCCGGTGAGGCAAGAAATCTGCCCCTATTTTTTAAATTCCTGAGAAAATATCTGGAACCTGGGCTAACCGCTAGGGGTTGATGGTAGAAGTTACGGTATCGCCAGCAATAACCTTGACCTGGGAGTTATAGCCAGGCGCAGAGTAGGTTACGGTAGCTGAGGTTACAGAGGAAGTCAGGGAGAAACTCTCCCAGCCCTGGGCAGGATTCAGCTCAATGGTGGCAGGAAGAATCATGGCCTGGGCGTAGTACTTCTGCTCCTTCTGGGTCAGAGTCAGGGCCTTGCTGGTGACGAAGGTGATGGTGGACCGGAAGCGCAGGGAACCATCGGCCTGCTGGGTGATGGTCGGCTTCTCGGCAACCCAGTCACCGGCAATACCGGCAGTCTGTAGGTAGACTGAGGCGCCAGAGGCATTGATGTCAGCCAGGCGACCTGATAGCTGCCGGTTCCAGACGATACGGTTAATTTTGACGTTGTTGATGGTCTGGGTGGCGCTGGCGGGAACCACGAACTCGACAACGGTGCTGAAAGAAGCACCCTTCTCTAGGGTGGCTACTGATTCGGCTACGTAGTCGGTGCCGCTGACGAGGTTGGTGGTGGGAACCGAAAACCAAAAACCGGTGGAGGTCAGGTAGGTTCCGGGGTTGGCGCTCTGGCCGTTTGTTGCCGGAGTGAAGGAGCCTTCACCGTTGGTGTAGAAGCTATTGTTGGCAGGACGGTTGGTAGCGTCGTTCCAGTTGATATCTGCTTCGGGGGTATTGGGTAGGGAGTTGAAGTAGGCGGCAGGGGTGGTGGGGTGGCCGGTTGAGTCGTTAGCTCCCTGGTAGCCAACGAAGTCACCGTTGTACTGGGTGGTAACGAAGATACCGTGCTGTACATCGAGGGTGGGCGTGCGGGGGCTGGAGGCAGCGTAGGCGGGCAGGGTGCTGGAAGCTAGAACCAGGGGAGCCGACCAAAGGGTTGCCTGGGCCAGGGAGCGGCGGTCTACGTTTGTGCGAGTCATGTAAGGTTGCGTCCTTATGGAAGTACGAGTGTTTTGCTTTAAAAGCCCTGCGAATGTCTGGCAAAGGCTTGTAGTGCTGTATTTGTTCTACCCTTAAAGTTCTGGTCTGGGGTGTTTTGGTCTCTTAGGGGATAACTTTTTATCTTGGGTGTGCTGAATGTATCTCCTAGTGGTGAGGGAGGGGCTAAAGAATTGTGACACTAAACATAAGGCCTAGGAGGTAGGTTGCTAGAGCCGCTCCGTAGCCGATGGCAAGTTGGCGGAGGCCTCGCTTGAGGGGGGAGGCACCGGAGAGAAGGCCGACGATTCCTCCGGTCACCATGAGGGCCAGGCCAACTAGCAGGAGGGAGATGAGCAGGGCCGGAGTGCCAGAAAGTCCGAAAATATAGGGCAGGATCGGAATGAGGGCACCGGAGGCAAAGAAGGAGAAGCTAGAGGCGGCAGCTCCCACGTCACTGCCCAGGGCATGATGCTCCTTATCGGCGGAATCTGCTTGGCTATCGTCACGGTAGGAAAGGGAGGGGTCGCAGTCGCAGGTAAAGTAGCCGAAACGTTCCATGGAACGATGTCTGGCTGCTTCCTGGCTCATACCGCGGGCCCGGTAGATGAGTTCTAACTCATTCTGGTTGATATCTAGCTGGTGGGCAACGTCTAGAGTGACCTGGGTAGGGCGGGAGGCCGCTAAAAGTTCGCGCTGGGAACGCACCGAGACGAATTCTCCTGCGGCCATGGATAGGGCACCTGCTAGGAGTCCGGCTACGCCCGATAGGAGCACCAGGGAGCTGCTGGCCCCGCTGGCCCCTACCCCCATAATGAGGGCAGCATTTGAGACTAGGCCGTCATTGGCGCCGAATACGGCAGCGCGGAAGTTGCCTGAGAGTTTCTCGCGACCTGAGGTTGAGAGGGCGCGGATAATTTCCTCGTGTATAGCTTCGTCGGCCGCCATAGCTTCGGTAGCGTCGGGGTCATGTGCGTAGGGGGAACGGCTTTCGGCTCGCTGGGCTAAGGCTAAAACAAAGACTGACCCGAAATTTTTAGCTAGAACCTGCAGGAGTCTTGCCGAGATAGAGGGGCGGGGTTCAGGCTGGGCATGTTTACCCAACAGGGCTCGCCAGTGCTCTTGGTGGCGGAGTTCAGCCTGGGCAACCTGCCTAAGAATTTCTGCTTCCTTGCCCTGGGCGCGCTGGGCCAGGGTTGCATAAATCTGGGCTTCTGATATTTCTTCGGCCAGGTAGCGCCGCCAGCGGCGTATCTGTTGGGGACTGGGCTGGTTCAGGGGGGGTGTCGGGCTAGCCACTGGCATGGTTTTCTCCTTGTAGCAGGAGCCGAAGTGGGGGTAGGTTGCATACACTTCGGCCAAAGAAACTCTAGTTCTCTTAGCCGAAGGTCTCGCTCGCCGCTTCTTGGAAGCGGTGGTTTACCGGGTGCCCCGCTGGGGGTAACCAGTATGTCGATAAACCGCTTTGGCACCGATTCGATACTGCCTGCCTGTGGGAGCTACTCCCCTTCGCTTCTTCCCACTCTAGCGAGCTGGCCGCCTCGTATGCAAAATAGCAGCTAGCTGGATTACTCAGAGGTTCAGTTGGAGGTTAGCGGGAAAATTTTTTCTAGTCCCGGAGATGCCAGCCCGAGTCGCTTAGTTGGGCAGCTAGCTTGGCGGGTTGGTTATCTGCCCTAATCATTACTGCTGAGGTTAGGCTTGCATAAGCTGTTATATAGGTATATGTCCTTGTCGCACCAGGTTTTCCTTATTTTGATTTATTCACAATAAACCTTGAAAAGCTCTGGGGAAGTACGTAAGGTTGAGGGTAGACAGCAGGCTAGGGTAGGCGCTCCCACACTTAGCCCCCTAGTCACTTAGAAACCCCGAAAGGAAAGTCTGCCATGAGCAAGTACGCTTCATTCACCGTTCCCGGCCTGACCGAAGAATCAGGCCACCACGTTGCCGACGTTCTCCAGATGCGTCTGCACGCCCTCAATGACCTTCACCTGGTGCTCAAGCACGCCCACTGGAACGTCGTTGGCCCCAACTTCATTGCCGTTCACGAAATGCTAGACCCCCAGGTTGATTTGGTTCGTGGTTTTGTTGATGCCATTGCCGAGCGCATGGCTACCATGGGCGTAGCCCCCAACGGTCTTTCTGGCGACCTGGTAGAGAAGCGTACCTGGGCCGAGTACGATGTGGATCGGGCCGATGCCATGACCCATATTCGTGCTCTGAACGAGGTATACAACATCCTTATTGAAGATCACCGGGCAGCTATTGCCAAGGTGGGCGATATTGATCCCATTACCGAGGATCTGCTCATTGGCCAGACCGCCGAGCTGGAACTCTTCCAGTGGTTCCTGCGCGGTCACCTGGAAGACGGCCAGGGCAACCTCAAGTAAGCTCCACTTATACGTGAATCACAACAGTCAAGGCGGGTCTATCGCACGATAGACCCGCCTTTACTGATGTGCTTGTATCTTCTAGCCCTCGGGTAGCGCCCTAATTTTTTCCAGGCTAAGTTCTGTATGGGTGTAGCGGGCATGCCCCAGATGTTCCGGCACCTCGGTCTGAACTAGCCCCCGAAAGTTGGACTGGTTTAATCCTAGACCGTCAGGGCTGCCAAAGCCTGGCTCCGATACCCCATCGGA
>NZ_JBHSTW010000007.1:0-35717 GCF_042660305.1 Rothia nasimurium | reverse complement strand
TTGGGGTTGTATGGGCGGGTGTTTGCGGTGGTGCGGGGGTTGGTGTTTTTGGCTGCGGGTGGGACTTTTGAATAAGCCTCTACATATTCTCCCTGGTCATCCCAAACTAAGACTGGACCACTCATGGGTGACGGGTGCACAATATTTTCTGAGTTAATCGTAGATTTACCATCATAGTCAATTAAATTTGCACTATTTACAGCACGTTCAACAAGAGTGTCATAATTTAGGGTGATTACAACTGCTTTTTCTTCATGCCAAATATTAATTAATTCTGTTAACCACTCAGGGCACGGAACTGATGAAGCCCTATCTGTTCTTTCAACTATAATATCGCCCACTGATTCAGTGATTTTTTCGGAAATAGAACGACGCTGGGTATTCTCATAATTTTCAAGAAATGGTAAATCAGTGGAATGAATAGTCAACCACTGTTCAAACGTCATATTTCCCAGGTCGATTGCAATATCAGGATTTTGCTGTTTGATAAGCTCAGTTAGCTCAAAGGTAATTGGCATTTCATCACTGATAGTTTTAGAAAAACCAGCACCAAGAATATAAACAGGCCTAGCCATTTTTTTCTCCTGATAAATATGATTCCAGTAGAGCTATTTTTCTCTTTGACAGTAGTTCCAACATGCCCGGTGATTCATCTAAAGATTCAAAAGTTAATTTATTCTCATCGTTTCTCTTTACTATCCGGAGCTGTTGAGAAACGTCAGGAACTGGAATCCTTACCGATGCAAGTTGCTCAACACTAAGATTTGGTTGAGCTGAGCCAGTAAGCAGCGTATCGATATGAAGCTGAACGTTACGAGACGAGAGTAGAAGTAACAGAAATTTGGGGAGTAACTGATCTTTTGTTCTGAGGGCTACCAAAGATGATGCTAAGGCTCCGTGATTTTGTGGGTAAATACCACACTTACCTACTGACCCTCGTAAACAATACAGAATATCTTCATTCCTGAGCTTAGCTCCACCCATTGATTGGTACTTTGCTTCAGAAACATAATTCATCTCAGAAAAATCAACTGTGCCTTCTCGCAGATGCCCAGCATTTACAAATGGAACACCACTTTGCACAAATTCATCACGAGATGGATAGGATACGCCTCTATCGCCGTTCATAAATTCAACATGCCATGAAAGTTTTTGATGAGGAATATTCGATAACTCGTTATTTAGTAGCTCCTCCAATTCAGATTCATATCGTTCGCGGAGAACTTTATGAAAAGACTCAAAGTTGTCGATTAGTTCATCGATCTCTGCCAGTTCGCGGTCAAGATCATCCGCAATTTTCTTTTGCTCATCAAACGGGGGTAACGGCAGCCACGTCAAATTAAATTCGTTAAATCGCATAGTCTGACCATCTCTAAGCTGGTCGGTTACCGATGCAATCTGAGAGATGTAGCCAGGAGATTTCAAAATATGCTTGAAAAACCCAGGATAAACGGCTTCAGTCGGACGCAACACGGTATACGCAGGACTAACCTTTCCCGGCATAGTAGCCAGTTCAAGGCCGCCCTGAAAAGTACGTAAATGGCTGATGAAATCGCCAGGCTCAACATGTTGCATCTGAGTTCCAGAAAGATTCTGAACAACCCTTGCACCAGTAATCTTCATGTATTCTTCTTGTGGCAAAACACCATACTTCTGTGAAGGCGTTAGATGGATATCCCCAGGGCGTTCTGGTTCCTTGACCAGCTTGAAGATTCTACGAGGCTCAACAATTTGCCAATGATCAGGTACACCACCAGAAAGCCATCGAACCTTAAAAGGGACTTCTTTACTCATTAACCAAGCACCTCTTCCAGCCTCTTCTTGATTCGGCCCAGCACCTCGTTGAGGTCGCGGTCGATTTCCTCCAGGGAACGCGGTGGAACGTACTCGTAGAAGTGGCGGGTAAAAGGAATCTCCGCCCCCTCCTTGGTCTTAGACTCATCAATCCAGGCATCCGGCACAAAAGGTTTGACCTCGCGCTTAAGGTACTCGTGAATATCCTCGCCCCAGGGCACATTCTCAGTATCGCGCAGGGTAGAATCAGCCACCGGCTTCTTAGCCTTCAACACCACTTCAGCGGCCTCATCGCGTTCAGCCAACTCATCCACCAACTTAGCCAAAGCCGCAGGCTTCACCAGGGCACCGGCGTCCGCAAATACCTGCAAAAGCTCAGCCTTCACGCTGGCCACATCACCGCCAACGGCACCTGCCTTGCTCTCAACTAAAGCAGCAAGAGAAGCCCGCACGGAGGCGTCCTCACCCTCAGCTAACGTGAGCTTGCCAAACTCCTTAGAAGCCAAAAGCCTCTCAACTCGCTCAGCAGTAAAACCCCAATTCAACCGCAAGGGGCGCTCCACCGTAATCGTGCGGTACATAAACTCCTCACGATCAAAAACCTTAGACCGCTTATCATCCGCAGCATCAAAAGCAGCGTAGAGGCGGGTAATCTCAGCAATCTGCTCCTCACTCAGGCGCTTCCGCTTAGACCCCACCGACTTCCGCATCTTCTCAAACATATTCGTCGCGTTAATCAGCTGAACCTTACCCCTGCGCTCAGCCTTCTTCTGCTTATTCAGCACCCAAATATAGGTAGAAATACCGGTGTTATAGAATATGTCAGTAGGCAGACCAATAATTGCCTCAAGGTAGTCCTGGTCCAAAACCCACTTACGAATATTCGACTCACCAGAACCCGCGCCACCCGTAAAGAGGGGCGAGCCATTCAAAACAATAGCCCCGCGGCCGCCCACCTGGGCAACACCATTGCTAGCAACCGTCGGCTCATTGAGCTTAGAAATCAGGTGCTGCAAGAACAGAAGCGAGCCGTCAGATACCCGGGGCAGACCAGCACCAAACCGGCCCGCAAAACCCTGGTTCTTATGCTCAGCCTCAACCACAGCCTTAGCGCCCTTCCAGTCCACGCCAAAGGGCGGGTTGCTCAGCCCGTAATGGAAGGTGCGGTTTTCAAAAGCCGGGTCAGTGAGGGTATTACCCAGGGCGATGTTATCGACGTCCTGGCCCTTGACCACCATGTCCGCCTTACAAATCGCATAGGACTCGGGGTTGAGCTCCTGGCCCAGCAGGCTCACATCGGCGGTGGGGTTCAGCTGATGAATCTTATCGTCAGCCACCGACAACATACCGCCGGTGCCAGCGGTGGGATCATAGACCGACCGGGCAATATAATCAGTACGCAGGTCTTCATCATCAGCCAGCAGCAGGTTAACCATCAGCTCAATAACTTCGCGCGGGGTGAAGTGCTCACCGGCAGTCTCATTCGAAGCCTCCGCGAACTTACGAATGAGCTCTTCGAAGATGTTGCCCATCTGCTCATTGCTCACATTCTCTGGGTGTAGGTTCACCCGCGAGAAATGCTGAATCACCTGATAGAGCAGGTTCTGGGCGGCCAGGTCTGCGATAGTGTCTTCGAACTTATACTTCTCAAAAATATCGCGCACGTTCTCACTGAACTGGTTAATGTAAGAACGCAGGTTTTGCTCAAGAGTATCGGGGTCATTAGCCACGGTCTTGAGGTTGTGCTGGGAGAGGTTATAGAAACTGTAATCGTGACCCGCCCGGGCAGACAGCATAGCCGGAGGAATCGTATCGAGCACATAGCCCTCTGTTGCCTCAAGAACAGCCTGCTTAGTCGGCTCAAGCACCGCATCAAGACGCGCCAAGACCGTGAAAGGCAAAATAATCTGACCGTACTGATGCTGCTTATAGGTACCGCGCAAAACATCAGCCACATTCCAAATGAACTGAGAATAGTTCAAAGAAGACACACAAGCCCCTCAACATTGGCAAACTAATGGCTTCGAATAAAAGCCCTAGCTACTAGGCAGAGCTTTTACCCCGATAAAAACTAATAATACTCAAGGGGCAGGCTGGGAAGACGAAGTGCAGCTCTTGTGTCTCACCTGCTAAAAGAAGCTGGGCGGTGAGTCAAGCCAGCTGCCCGGTAGGGTAGAAGTAAACCCATAGAAGCGCAGGCGAAAGGACCCCACATGAAAAACCGCCCCTTCACCCAGGTCGATGTGTTCGGCTTAGTTCCGCTCAAAGGAAACCCCCTCGCCGTGGTGCTCGACGGCAGCGGACTCACCGACGAGCAGATGCAGGACTTTGCCCGCTGGACCAACCTCTCCGAAACCACCTTCATCACCCAACCGACTGACGCTCGGACCGACTACGCCGTCCGCATCTTCACCCCCGGCGGCGAACTGCCCTTCGCCGGGCACCCCACCCTGGGCAGCGCCCACGCCTGGCTAGAAGCCGGTGGCCAGCCGCAGCGCCCCGACGTCATCGTGCAAGAATGTGCCGCCGGGCTCATCGACATCACCCGCAGCGGCCAAGAGCTCGCCTTCGCCGCCCCGGCAACCGTCCGCACCGGTGCCCTCGACGAGCCAACCCTGGCTGACATCGCCACCGCCTTAGGGCTAGAGCGCAGCCAGATCCTCTCCCACCAGTGGGTCGACAACGGGCCCGGCTGGTCCGCCGTCGAAATCGCAGACCCCGACCGACTGCTCGCCCTCACCCCGGACTTCACCCGCGGCACAGACCTCAAACTCGGCGTCTTCGCCATGCACCCGGAAGGGTCAGACATCGCCTACGACATCCGCGCCTTCGTGCCCGGCATCGGCGTTTCTGAGGACCCGGTCACCGGCTCCCTCAACGCCTCCGTCGCCCAGTGGCTCGCCCGCGAAAACCGGGTTGCCGGAACCTACACCGTACGCCAGGGCACCTGCCTGCACCGCGACGGCAGGCTCACCATCACGGTAGGGCAGGACGCCGGCCCCACCGACACACCCGATATTTGGGTTGGCGGGACAACCCACACCCTCATCAGGGGAGAGGTTAGCCTCTAGGTCTTTCGCCACCTGCCGGGCTGAGCTGCCCCGCTAAGCCGGGGCGGGCGTCCGTCCGCTCATTGAATGTAATCGAAAATGCCATCTGCGCGGTAAAAGAACGTGCAGATGGCATTTTCGGTTACATTCGGGAGCGACTGTGATATAAAGGTGTGAGGCGTCACCCACCGCCCAGCGCTTTGCCCCTGTGACTCTAGCAAGCAGGCCATCAGCGCGAAGGGAAGAGAATTCTCGGGTTGCACCGGCATTCCAAGACCGGGGTAGGCACCACCGAACCGTCGATTGATACCGCAGCTAGAGTGCGAAGAAAGTCGATACCCGTGACTGCCCAATCAAACTTCAAAAAGCTCGTGCGCGCCCGCATGGAAGAAACCGGTGAGAACTACACCACCGCCCGAGCAGCCCTCCTCGAGACCAGGCCGTCGACCGACGTCCTGAACGATCCCCGTGAACAAGCCTACGCAGAGCACCGCACCGTCGTTGACCGTTTTATGCAGGGCGGACGCCTGACCTCCTGGCCCTCCAAGCGCCGCACCCGCGCCCACCTGCTGCTGCACCTAGTGACCTATTTTGAGCCAGGGCGCACCTACACCGAGAAACAGGTTAACGAGATTCTGGCCGCCCTCTGGCAGGACTATGCCTTTATGCGTCGGGAAATGGTCGAGTACGGTTACCTGGTGCGAACCTCTGACGCCTCCGCGTATTGCCTGGCAACCCGGGCTCCCGACCGGGCAGGTACCGTGCTGGCTGCCGAGGCCCCGGCCTGGGAAGCGATGTGGCTGCCGGGCTACCTGGCCGCAGAGGCTCTGTAGCAACTAGGGACCAGGTTCCTCCCAAAATCCTTGTGGTGCACACATACTATTGGGAGTTTTCTGGTCCCTACTTGGGGCGGAGCGGAGCAGGCGCGCGCCACAACCGGTCTTTAGCTCACCTCAACCCGGGCCGCGGCCTCGCGCCCGAACATGTAGAGCACCAGTTCGCACGGCTCGCCGGTCAGCACAGTCGCAACCTGGCCAGCAGGCGGAGCAATCACAGTATGAACAGCGGGGGAGTAACCCGGAGCTTCCAACACCAGCCCCTGAGGGTACTTCTTCCCTGCCATCAGGCGAGCGCGCGCCCGCAGCACCTTCCACATCTTCTCCTGCACACCCTCAGCCAGCTCGCGCGGGGCAGGCTGCTCGCCGTCAGCGAGTGAGGCGCGGCGGACGTCCTCGGTATGCACAAAGTACTCAATCAGGTTCATTGCCTCGTCCAGACCCGGGAAGCGCGTGCGCATGTGCAGGTAACCCGGCAATGCCTCAAAATCGCGCAGGGCTTTCTCGTAGCGGCGCTGGCCGGTCAGCTCATCGGCAAGCTGGTTTGTGTAGCGTTCGGTGCGCGCAGCCAGTGGGCCGCCCGGCATGCCCGCTGCAATTAGAGGCTTGCTTTCGCGCACCAGCAGGTGGGCCGCTATGTGGCGGGTTTCCCAGCCCTCACAGAGGGTGGGGGCGGACGGCCCCGCGGCAGCGAGAGCGTCAAGTAGGGCGGTGCGTTCTGAGGTAACAAGGGCAGAAGAAGTCATACGCCCAGTCTAAACCCGAAGCCGGGCCAGAGAGTGAGCCAGGGCAACTGTCGAGACAGGTTACAGCTTGCAGGAAACATTCAGCGTCCGCCCACTCCGTCTTGACCCGCAGCCGCTAGGCTTTCACCAGAACCCAACTCCTGAAAGGTCGTATGACGATTTCCGCTAGAGCGCGCCTGACCCCCTTCCTGGCTCTCGCCGCTCTTACCGTGATCGGTTGTTCCGCTAGCTACCAGGGAGCATCGCGCGAGAACCTGCCCACCACGCTCCCTGCCGCGCCCGAGCAGGTGCTGCCGGCGTCCGCGCAACAGGGCGTAACAGAGCAGACTCCTATCGCCGAGCTGGCCGACAGTGCCTGGCTCGATACCACCGCAGAGGCAACCGATATTCCCCGGCGGGTACTAGCTGCCTACGCCGGGGCGTCCTTGCGCGTGGCTCAAACCTACCCGGAATGTCGCCTGGGCTGGAACACCATCGCGGGTATCGGTGCGGTCGAAACCCTGCACGGCACCTACGGGGGTGCCAGCACTGACCACGATGGAAATGTAACCCCCAAGATTTTTGGGCCCTCCCTCGACGGCAGCCCCGGGGTCATGGCTATTGAAGACTCCGACCGAGGCGAACTTGATGACGACACCGAGTGGGATCGGGCGGTGGGGCCCCTGCAGTTCATCCCCTCCACCTGGGACTATATCGGGCAGGACGGCAACGCTGACGGAACGCGCGACCCCCACCACATCGACGACGCGGCCCTGACCACCGCCGTCTACCTCTGCCAGGGCCAACGCGATACCAGCACCGATGAGGGCTGGCAGCGCGGAGTGTTGGCCTACAACCGGTCGGTGGCCTACGCCAACCAGGTAGCCCAGCACGCAGAAACCTACGGGCAGGCAGCCCCGACCGCAGAGACCACCAGCGCAGGGAATACCGGCGCGGACGCCACCACCGGCGCAGCTAGCCCGAGCTCGTAGCCAGATGCTGAGAGCTGCCCCAGCCCTGCTACCGCCATCAGCTAGGATGGAAAGGTGAGTACACCAGCACCCAGCGCCACCGAGGGCGCTTCACTGCCCGCCGATATCGCCGCACGCCTCAAACGCGATGAGCACGGCCTATTCGCCGCAATTATTCAGCAGCACGACACCCGCGATGTGCTCATGCTCGGCTGGATGAACGACGAAGCCCTGCGCCGCACCCTCACCGAAGGGCGGGTCACCTTCTGGTCCCGCTCCCGCCAGGAATACTGGCGCAAGGGCGACACTAGCGGCCACTACCAGTACGTCAAAAGCGTCAGCATCGACTGCGACGGCGATGCCCTGCTTATTGAGGCCGACCAGGTAGGCGCAGCCTGCCACACCGGAACCACCACCTGCTTCGAAGCCGGCGGGCAGCTGCCCGCCGCAACCGGCGTCCGCCCCGAATAGCTCCCCAGACACACCACAACCAGAGGACACCATGCACGACTTGGGAATTGTCGAACCGACCCTAGAAGAGTTCCGTGAACTAGCTACCAGCCGCCGCGTCATTCCCGTGCGCGTCAAAGTTCTCGCAGACGCCATGACCCCCATCGGCATCTACCGGGCCCTGGTCGCCGCCGACGGCGCACCAGCCCCCGGCACCTTCCTGCTGGAATCAGCGAACGAGCAGAAGCAGTGGTCACGCTACTCCTTCATCGGTGCCTCCAGCCGCTCAACCCTCACCACCAAGAACGGGCAGATTGTCTGGCAGGGGCTCACCCCCTCCGGTGCACCCACCGAGGGCGACCCCGTTGAGGCTATCCGCGAGACCCTGGAGATGCTGCACACCGAACCCCTCGATAACCTGCCCCCGCTCACCAGCGGCCTGGTCGGCTACATGGGCTGGGACGTCGTGCGCCACTGGGAGAAACTACCCGGCGGCCCGGCGGACGACGTCAACCTGCCCGAGTTCGCCCTGAACATCGTCTCAGACATGGCTGTGCACGATAACTCCGACGGCACCGTCACCCTCATCGCCAACGCCATCAACTTCAACGGCACCGACGACAACATCGACGCCGCCTACGCCGACGCGCTCTCCCGCGTCTACGCCATGATGGACAAGCTCGCCCAGCCTGCCCCCGAGTCGGTCTCAACCCTCACCGGCACAGCGGACGTCGAGGCGCAGGTCGCGCAGGTCAAGCACACCTGGGCAGAGCAGGGCTTCTTGGACGCCATTGAAAAGTCCAAGAAAAACATCATCGACGGTAACGTCTTCCAGATCGTGATCTCCCGCCGTTTCGAGGCAGAAAACCGCGCCAGCGCCCTGGACGTCTACCGGGTGCTGCGCCAGTCCAACCCCTCGCCCTACATGTACCTCTTCAACTTCGAATCTACCGAAGACGGCGAGCCCTTCCAGATTGTCGGCTCTTCCCCCGAAGCCCTGGTCACCCTCAAAAACGGCACCGCCACCACCCACCCCATCGCCGGGTCCCGTCCGCGCGGAGCCACCCGCGAAGAAGACCTTGCTCTGGCCGAAGAACTCTTGGCCGACGAAAAAGAACGCTCCGAGCACCTCATGCTCATCGACCTGGCCCGCAACGACCTCTCCCGCATCGCGGTACCCGGTAGTGTCAGCGTCACCCAGTTCATGGAAGTCGAGCGATTCAGCCACATCATGCACATTTCCTCCGAGGTGCAGGCCCAGCTGGCCGAGGGCATGAACGCCTACGACGTACTGCGCGTAACCTTCCCCGCAGGCACCCTCTCAGGTGCGCCAAAGCCCCGCGCCATGCAGCTACTTGACGAGTATGAGGTGAGCGCTCGCGGTATCTATGCCGGTGTGTGCGGCTACTTCGACTTTGCGGGCAACATGGATATGGCAATTGCCATCCGCACCGCGGTGCTCAAGAGCGGACGCGCCTACGTGCAGGCTGGTGCCGGTATCGTCATGGACTCGGTGCCCGCTTCTGAAGCCCAAGAATCTGTGAACAAGGCAGCTGCCCCGCTGCGTGCCGTGCTCACCGCGTCGGGTCTGGCGCCCCTGTCGACCGAGGTGATTGACTAGATGAGCGAGTCACAGGCCCAGCCTGCTGAGGTTGCTGCCGCGCGCCCGGTGCCGGGCTGGGCTAAACCTGTCCGCGTGATGCTGGGGGCTATGGCGGTTTCTGCTGCCGCTTTCCTCACCACTTTGCCGACCTGGATTCGCGCCGAGGTCAGCACGGTCGTTTCGACCTCCACCCTGGACATTTCGGGGGCGGACGCCGGCTCCACCGTCTCTGCCCTGGCCCTGGTTGCCCTGGTGACGTCGGTTGCCCTGCGGATTGCAGGGCCTAAGCTCCGCAAGGTGCTGGCTCTCTTGCTGGTGGGCGTGGGGCTGGGCCTGGCGGTATCTGCCTTTGGTGTGAACGCCGACCCGCAGGCTGCGTCTATGGCCCAGGTCAGTGTGATGACCGGTACTAACGCCCCGGCTAACTCCTACGCTGTGACCGTCATGCCCCTGCTGGCGACCGTGTGCGGTGTGCTGGTTGCCCTGGCCGGTGTGTGGGCCTTTGTTGCTACCTCCCACTGGAAGACCGGGCGCAAGTACGACCGGTCAGCTGCCCGGGCAGCCCGCGTGGCTTCTGCCGAAGAAACGGACGAAATCGACGCCTGGGACTCCCTAAGCGAGGGCAAGGACCCCACCCTATAAAAGGGGTAGGACGTCTAAAGCCGCAGACCCGCTGCGATAGCGGGCTGCGGCTTTGCTGTATCTAGAGGGGGTTTACAGGCCGAAAGACCCCTCTAGGCGGCTGCGGGAGCCTGGGTGTAGGAGTACCACCTGGCTGATGAGCTCATCGCCTGACCAGGTGCTGCGCAGCAGGCGCAGGCAGGGTTCGGTGGGGTTGATCTGCAGGTCGGACGCCTGTGAGCTGGTGGGTAGCACCGCTTCGACGGTGTGCGTGCCCCGGGTGATAGGGGAGCACTGCCCCAGGTAAAAGTTGGGGGTGGTACTGGTGAAGTCCTGCTCTAGATAGTCGGGTATGGCTGCGGCGTTGACGTAGCGCTCTTCGCGCTGGATGGGCAGCCCGTCATCGTAGTGGACCAGTACGCTGTGGAAGACCCTCTCGCCCAGTTCGGGGGCTAGGCGACGTTGGGCCTGGGCTGCCGGTATCTCTTCGAGGGTGAGTACTGTGCTGCTGTGGGTGTGGCCGCGTTCGGTAATTTCATCGGCAATGTTGCGCACCTCAAGTAGGGCAGAGGGGTTCTTGTGCTCGGCCACAAAGGTGCCGACCCCGCGGGTGCGCACGAGCAGGCCCTCAAGCGTCATCTCGCGGATGGCTCGGTTGACGGTCATGCGGGAGAGGCCCAGGGCGCTAGCGAGCTCGTTTTCTGAGGGGATGCTTTCGCCTGCTGCCCAGTGGCCGCTGTTGATTTGCTCGGTGATGATGGTTTTGAGCAGCTGGTAGGCGGGGGTTTTTGCGGCCTTGTGGTCAGCGAACTGCTGGGACAAGTCGGTGATTTTTTCCACGCCTACTCCATTGACAACCGGTTGTATATACAAGAAGATAGGTGTGTGACCCTCTTCATCTTTCAACTGTACCGCCCCGGCGCGGTCAGGCAAAAGTAAAGAACCAGAAGCTGGGCAAAGCAGACCATCATGTACAAAGGAGTAGACATGACCACCAGCGGCCCCCGCCCCGTCCGCGCCCCTCGCGGCTCCGAACTCAACACCCTTGGCTGGCAGCAGGAAGGCGCCCTGCGTATGCTCATGAACAACCTCGACCCCGAGGTAGCCGAGCACCCCGATAACCTGGTGGTCTACGGCGGCACCGGCCGTGCAGCCCGCTCCTGGGAGGCCTTTGACGCTATCGTCGCCACTCTCAAGACCCTCAAGAATGATGAGACCATGCTGGTGCAGTCTGGCAAGCCCGTGGGTGTCTTCCGCACCAACGAATGGGCCCCGCGCGTGCTGCTGGCTAACTCCAACCTGGTGGGCGACTGGGCTAACTGGGAGCACTTCCGCAAGCTCGAAGCCGAAGGTCTGATGATGTACGGTCAGATGACCGCGGGCTCCTGGATTTACATCGGCACCCAGGGTATTCTGCAGGGCACCTACGAGACCTTCGGTGCGGTAGCCCGCAAGCGATTTGGCGGCACCCTGGCCGGAACCATCACCCTGACTGCCGGCCTTGGCGGTATGGGCGGTGCCCAGCCCCTGGCTGTAACCATGAACGAGGGCGTCGCTATCTGCGTGGACGTTGACGGGTCCCGCGTTGACCGCCGCATCGACCACAAGTACCTGGACGTCAAGGCCCGCGACCTCGACCACGCCCTAGAGCTCGCCATCGAGGCCCGCGACGCCAAGAAGCCCCTGTCCATCGGCGTCGTCGGCAATGCCGCCGAGATTTTCCCCGAGCTGTTGCGCCGCAAGGCCCCCATCGACATCGTCACCGACCAGACCAGCGCCCACGACCCGCTCAGCTACCTGCCCACCGAGGTCACCTTCGAGGACTGGAAGGCAGAAGCCGCCCGCGACCCCGAACTCTTCACCAAGCGCTCCCGCGAGGCCATGGCAGCTCATGTTGAGGCAATGGTTGGCTTTATGGACGCCGGTGCTGAGGTCTTCGACTACGGCAACTCCATTCGCGACGAGGCCCGCAAGGCAGGCTACCAGCGCGCCTTTGACTTCCCCGGCTTCGTACCCGCCTACATCCGCCCCCTCTTCGAAGAGGGCCTGGGCCCCTTCCGCTGGTGCGCCCTCTCCGGCGACCCCGAAGACATCAAGAAGACCGACCAGGCCATTCTCGAGCTCTTCCCCGAGAACGAGCACCTTAAGCGCTGGATCACCATGGCCGGTGAAAAGGTCGCCTACGAGGGCCTGCCCGCCCGCATCTGCTGGCTGGGCTACGGCGAGCGCCACAATGCAGGTCTCAAGTTCAACGAAATGGTGGCAAACGGTGAGCTCTCTGCCCCCATCGCCATTGGCCGTGACCACCTGGATTCCGGTTCGGTAGCCTCCCCCTACCGCGAAACCGAGGGCATGAAGGACGGCACCGACGCGGTTGCCGACTGGCCCCTGCTCAACGCCCTGGTCAATACCTCATCGGGTGCCTCCTGGGTCTCTATCCACCACGGTGGCGGCGTAGGTATGGGCCGCTCTATCCATGCGGGCCAGGTCTGCATCGCCGACGGTTCTGAGCTGGCAGCTGCCAAGCTGGAGCGGGTGCTGACCAACGACCCCGGCATGGGCGTGATTCGTCACGCGGACGCCGGCTACGAGTACGCCCAGCAGGTTGCCGCTGAGCGCGGGGTTCGTATTCCCATGCAGGAAAACCGCTAGCCATGACCAGCCGTCTCTTTACCAATATCGGGTCGCTCGTCACCAATGACCCCGCTCTGGACCGCGGGCCCCTGGGCGTGCTCGAAAACGCCGCTTTTGTGGTGGATCAGGGCCGTATTGCCTGGGTTGGCCCTGCCAGCCAGGCGCCGGCGTCCGACCGCTGCGTTGATCTGGGCGGGCGAGCTGTGCTGCCGGGCTTTGTGGAATCCCACTCCCACCTGGTTTTTGCCGGGGATCGCTCCCACGAGTTTGCTGCCCGTATGGAGGGCAAACCCTACGAGGCCGGTGGCATCCGCACCACCATCGAGGCCACCCGGGCCGCCAGCGCAGCGGAGCTGGAACTCAATACCCGCTCGCTCATGCAGGAGTACGCCCGCGCCGGGGCAACCACGATTGAGGTAAAGACCGGCTACGGCCAGTCAGTCGAGTCTGAGCTGAAGTCGGTGCAGGTCGCCGCTGCCTGCACCGACGAGGTGACCCTGCTAGCTGCCCACGTGGCTCCGCCGGAGTACCGGGATAAGCAGGACGAATACGTTCAGATGGTGGTAGACACCATGATTCCCGAGTGCGCCCCCTACGCCTCCTGGATCGATGTTTTCTGCGAGCGCGGGGCTTTTAGTGAGGACGAGTCGCGGGCAGTTCTGCAGGCAGGGATCGCTGCCGGTTTGAAGGCTCGCGTGCACGGCAACCAGCTGACCTACGGGGCTGGTGTGCAGCTGGCAGTGGAGCTGGGGGCTGCCAGCGTGGACCACGTGGTCTACCTGTCGGACGCGGACGTGGACGCCTTAGCCAACAGCTCTACGGTGGCTACGGTTCTCCCCGGGGCCGATTTTTCTACCCGGGGCGATTACCCTAACGCCCGCCGCCTGCTGGATGCCGGGGCTACCGTGGCTCTGGGGGCTGACTGCAACCCCGGCACCTCCTTCACCACCTCCATTCCCTTCTGCATCGCCCTGGCCGTGCGCGATCTGCACATGACCCCGGATGAAGCTATCTGGGCGGCAACCGCCGGGGGAGCGGCAGCCCTGGGGCGCACCGACATCGGTGCCCTAACCGTGGGAGCCCGCGCCGACGTCCTGGCCCTGGACGCCCCCAACCACCTGCACCTGGCCTACCGCCCCGGCGTGCCCCTGGTCGCCGGCGTCTGGAAGGACGGCCAAACCGTCGTACCCCTGCACGAGGAGGACAACTAGTGATACAGGCATTTACCGACCGGCAGGCCCCGACCTGGAGCGGACGCGACGACGGCCCCGGTGCCGAGCACCGCAGGCTCTTCCAGACGGTGCAGCCGCTTGCCCAGCTGACCCAGCGCCCGGACGCGGTCTTCGTCGGCTTTGCCTCCGACGAGGGGGTCCGCCGCAACCAGGGGCGCACCGGCGCAGCAGAAGGGCCTACCGCCCTGCGCTCAGCCCTGGGCACCCTGGCACTAGCCCAGGGCGCCTCTGGCAAGCGCCGCACCGACCTCGTCCTGGGAGACGCCGGTGACGTCGTCGTCATCAACCGCGACCTCGTCGGCGGCCACCGCAGGCTCTCAGAAGCCGTCACCGCCACCATCGACGAAGGCTCCCTACCCGTGGTACTCGGCGGCGGGCACGAAGTCGCCTACGGCACCTATCTGGGGCTGGCGGCGTCCACCCGCAGAAGAAACCACCGGGGGCAGGGTAGGGCCGCCCGCATCGGCATCCTGAACCTGGACGCCCACTTCGACCTGCGCGACGCGGGCGAACCCACCAGCGGAACTCCCTTCAGCCAGGCGCTCGCCGAAGAAGAATGGGCAGGCACCGACCTCACCTATGCGGTCGTGGGTATCTCCGAAGCCGCCAACACCCAGGTGCTCTTCGATGCCGCAGACCGCGCCCGCGTGCACTACCTGCTCGATGAAGAAACCCACTGGGGCAACCTACAGGCCATCGACAAGTTCATTGAGGTTTTCACCGCAAACGTTGACTTGATCTACCTGACCCTGGACCTAGACGTGCTCCCGGCAGCCGTTGCCCCCGGCGTCAGTGCCCCGGCCGCCCTCGGGGTCGATACAGCCATTATCAACCGCATCATGGGTAAAGTCGCAGCCTCAGGTAAGCTCGCCGCCTTTGACGTGGCCGAACTCAACCCCTCCCTAGATATCGACGGGCGCACTGCCAAGACTGCCGCCCGCCTGATACACACCGTCCTGACCCGGCATACGCCTTTGCCGGAGTAGGGCACCTCTAAATTTTCAAAGGAGAAAACCATGACCACCACCGTCACCGTGGGCCTTGAGCCCGTGAGCTTTGCCGACCTGATTGCTGTTGCCCGCCACGGCGCAGCCGTCACCCTCAGCGAAGAGGCCCTGGCTGAAATCGAAAAATCAAGCCAGCGCATCCGCGATTTGGCCAACTCAGACACCCCCGTCTATGGCGTGTCCACCGGCTTTGGTGCCCTGGCCAACAAGCACATTCCCCTGGAGATGCGCAAGGCCCTGCAGCGCGGCCTGATTCGCTCCCATGCAGCAGGATCTGGCCCCGAGGTTGAAACCGAGGTCATCCGCGCCCTTATGCTCCTGCGTCTTTCAACCCTGGCAACCGGCCGCACCGGCGTCCGTCCGGTCGTCGCCCAGGCCTACGCCGATATGCTGTCAGCCGGGCTGACCCCGGTAGTGCGCGAGTACGGTTCGCTGGGCTGCTCCGGCGACCTGGCGCCCCTGTCCCACTGTGCCCTGGCCATCATCGGTGAGGGCCAGGTGCGGGACGCCGACGGCCAGCTCTACGAGACTGCTGAGGCCTTCGAGAAGTTCGGGCTGACCGCGGTCGAACTGGCTGAAAAGGAGGGCCTGGCCCTCATCAACGGCACCGACGGCATGCTGGGCATGCTGGTGATGGCTCTGACCGACCTGGACGCCCTGGTCAAGCTCGCTGACGTCGCTGCGGCTATGAGCGTTGAGGGGCTTGCCGGTACAGACCGCGTCTTTGCCCCCGAGCTGCACGAGCTGCGACCCCACCCCGGCCAGGGGGCCGCTGCCGCCAATATGAAGAAGGTGCTGGAAGGTTCCGGCATTATCCAGCACCACGCCGAGAACGTCACCACCTACGTGCAGGACGCCTACTCCTTGCGCTGCGCACCCCAGGTCGCTGGCGCCGTGCGCGACACCATCGAACACGCCCGCACCGTAGCCCTGCGCGAGCTTGCCTCAGCCGTCGATAACCCCGTGGTGACCCTGGACGGCCGGGTGGAATCCAACGGTAACTTCCACGGTGCCCCGGTCGCTTACGTGCTGGACTTCCTGGCTATCGCTGTTGCCGATGCCGCCTCAATCTCGGAGCGCCGCACCGACCGCTTCCTCGATGTAGCCCGCAACCGCGGCCTGCCGCCCTTCCTCGCCGACGACCCCGGCGTGGACTCAGGCCACATGATCGCCCAGTACACCCAGGCTGCTATCGTTTCTGAGCTCAAGCGCCTGGCCGTACCTGCCTCGGCAGACTCCATTCCTTCCTCGGCTATGCAGGAGGACCACGTCTCTATGGGCTGGTCGGCTGCCCGCAAGCTGCGCAAGGCGGTGGACGGGCTCACCCGCGTCCTCGCCATCGAAATCCTGACTGCCGCCCGCGGTATTGACCTGCGCGCCCCGCAGACCCCCTCACCGGCAACTGCCGCTGTGATTGAGCGCCTGCGTAAGGACGTCGCTGGCCCCGGCCCCGACCGCTTCCTCTCACCGGAAATCGAACAAACCGTGGAACTGGTCGCTAACGGTGAGCTGCTGGCGGCGGCTGAAAGCGTTACCGGCCGCCTCGCCTAGTTCTTCCGTCTTACGGAAATAAAAAGGCACACGGGTGACTAAACTGGGCCAAAGAGCCCGCTATCTTCTAAGATAGAGAACAAGCACCCGTGTGCTCGGCACCCCATACACCGGCAAGCGCACGCCCACACACTACAAGGAGACTCACATGGCACAGCAGACCGTTGAGATGGTCCCCGACCTGCCCTACAACAACCACGGCAACACCACCGCCTCATGGGCCATGGTCATCATCATGATTGTCGGCGCAATCATCGGCGCCGTCGGCTTCTGCATCGCAAACACCCCCATCTTCGTTGTCGGCGTTGCCATCATCGCCATCGGTGTTGTTGCCGGTATCGTGCTCCGCTCAGCTGGCTACGGCCAGGGTGGCAAGCACACCAAGTACCACCACTAAAACCCAAGCCCACCCGGGTGAGGTTAGACAAGGGGCACCCCGCACAGACGCGAGGTGCCCCTTACTCTTTTCTTCACACCTTTTCTCACCCGGTGAACCCGTCTGGCAAACGTTCAGCCACCTGAGCGATACTAGAGGGGCACCACCAACCCAACCTGCGCCGTCCGCGCACCAGCACCAAGGGGTACCATGACCGTACTTGACGACATCATCGTAGGCGTCCGCGAAGACCTCGAAACCCGCAGAGCTGCCCTGCCACTGGACGAGCTCAAGCAGCGCGCCGCCGCCCAGGCTCCCGCGCTTGATGCCTTAGCTGCCCTGCGCGGTGCCGAAGCTGGCAGCGTTGAAATTATTTCAGAGGTCAAGCGGTCCTCACCGTCTAAGGGCGCCCTCTCCGACATCCCCGACCCCGCCGAACTGGCCGCCGCCTACCAGGCCGGGGGAGCGGCCGCTATCTCGGTGCTCACCGAAGAGCGCCGCTTCAAGGGAACCCTGGCTGACCTTGACGCCGTCCGCGCCGCCGTCAGCATCCCGGTTCTACGCAAGGACTTCACCGTCGACGAGTACCAAATCTGGGAGGCCCGCGCCCACGGTGCCGACCTGGTCCTGCTCATAGTTGCCGCCCTCGACGATGACACCCTACGCCGCTTCCTCGACCTCACCCACGAACTCGGCATGAACGCCCTGGTCGAAACCCACACCCCCGAAGAGATTGAGCGGGCCGTTGCAGTGGGTGCCCGTATCGTGGGTGTGAACGTGCGCAACCTCAAGACCTTAGAGGTCGATAACGCCAACTTCAGCAAGCTAGCCCCCCTGCTGCCCGCAGACGCCATCATCGTGGCAGAATCCGGCGTTGCCAGCCCCGAGGACGTCGCCGACTACGCCTCGCACGGCGCCAAGGCCGTGCTGGTGGGCGAGGCCCTCGTAAAATCTGGCACCCCCACCGAGACCCTGCGGGACTTCCGCGCAGCCGGTAGCCAGGCCCGTCAAGCCTGGTTGGCGTCCGAATCAGCCTAACCCCCGACCGTCCTTACCTCTTGTGAGCTAAAGCGGGCACCGGCGTCCGCACCTCACCCAAAACTTTACGACCAGCCCACCGAAGGGAAACTCCCATGACCGAAACCCTGGCAGAACAATTCCTGGCAGCAGGCCAGAGCCTCAAAAACGCCCCCGGCCCCTACTTTGGGCAGTACGGCGGGCGCTACATGGCAGAATCCCTGATCGCTGCCATGGACGAGCTCGAAGCCACCTTCAACGAGGCTAAAAACGACCCCGAATTCCTAGCCGAGTTCCGCCGCCTCTCGGCCGAATACTCCAACCGCCCCTCCCTGCTGACCGAGGTGCCCCGTCTCTCGGCAGAAGCCGGGGGAGTGCGCTTCTTCCTCAAGCGCGAAGACCTCAACCACACCGGCTCCCACAAGATCAACAACGTCATCGGCCAGGCCCTGCTAGCCAAGCGCATGGGCAAGACTCGCCTAATTGCCGAAACCGGCGCAGGCCAGCACGGCGTTGCCACCGCCACCGCAGCTGCCCTCTTCGGCATGGAATGTGTGGTCTACATGGGCGAAGAAGATACCGAACGTCAGGCCCTCAACGTCGCCCGCATGCAGCTGCTGGGTGCCACCGTCATCGCGGTACAGACCGGCTCCCGCACCCTCAAAGACGCTATCAATGAGGCCCTGCGCGACTGGGTCTCCAACGTCGACACCACCCACTACCTGCTGGGAACCGCAGCCGGTGCCCACCCCTTCCCCGCCATGGTGCGCTACTTCCACGACGCCATCGGTACCGAAGCCCGCGAACAGTTCCTTGAAGCAACCGGCACCCTGCCCACCGGCATCGCAGCCTGCGTCGGCGGCGGCTCTAACGCCATCGGCCTCTTCCACGCCTTCCTGGACGACGCAGACGTTAAGATTTTCGGCTTCGAAGCAGGTGGCGACGGCATCGACACCGACCGCCACGCAGCCACCATCTCCCTGGGCCGCCCCGGTATGCTCCACGGCGCCATCACCTACCTCATGCAGGACGAGGACGGCCAAACCATCGAGTCCCACTCCATCTCAGCAGGCCTCGACTACCCCGGCGTCGGCCCCGAACACGCCTACCTCTCAGACATCGGCCGCGTAGACTACCAGGCCGTCACCGACACCGAAGCCATGGACGCCCTGCGCCTGCTCTGCCGCACCGAAGGCATCATCCCCGCCCTCGAATCGGCCCACGCGCTCGCAGGTGCCCTGCGCGTTGCTAAGGAATGGGCGGACGCGGACCCCGCCACCGCTCACGAAAAGTCCATGATTGTCTGCCTCTCCGGCCGCGGGGATAAGGATATGGAAACCGCCCTCAAGTGGTTTGGCCTGGGCAAGGCTATTCCCTCGACCAGCCTGAACGTGGGGAACAAGGAAGCAGCGGCAGAAACCGCCTCGCAGAACGATACGACCGCACAGAACGAAAGCAAGGGTGCCTAATGAGCCACATCGATTTTCAGGACGAAACCCGCTACTCGGTACGCAAGGGCACCTTCCCTGCCCCCAACCCCGACTCCAAGCTGGCAGCCCGCCTCACCGAGTGTAAGGCTGAGGGCCGCGCTGCCCTGATTGGTTACCTGCCGGTGGGCTACCCCAGCGTGGACGAGTCTATCGAGGCTGCCATCGAGATGGGCAAGAACGGGGTCGATATTATCGAACTCGGCCTGCCCTACTCAGACCCGGTCATGGATGGCCCCGTGATTCAGCGCGCCACCGTTGAGGCGATCGAGAAGGGCTTCCGCACCGACGACCTCTTCCGGGCTGTGCGCGAGATTACCGCTGCCACCGACGCTGTCGTTCTGGTCATGACTTACTGGAACCCCGTGCTGCGTCGCGGCGTTGATCGCTTTGCCGAGGAGCTAGCGGCTGCCGGTGGTGCCGGTCTGATTACCCCCGACCTGGTACCCGATGAGGCCGCCGACTGGTTTGAAGCCTCAGAAAAGCACGGCCTGGACCGTATCTTCCTGGCAGCTATCTCCTCCAGCCCCGAGCGTCTATCCATGATTTCGCAGGCTTCAAGCGGCTTTGTCTACGCTGTCTCGGTGATGGGTGTCACCGGTGCCCGATCCTCGGTCAATACTGCTGCCGAGACCCTGGTCGCTGACCTGCGGGCCGCAGGCGCTCCCGCTGCCTGCGTGGGCCTGGGTGTTTCCAAGCGCGAGCATGTGGAAGAAATCGGTGCCTATGCAGATGGCGTGATTGTGGGTACCGCCCTGGTTAAGGCTCTGGCTGAGGGTGGGCCGTCCGCCGTTGGTGCCCTGACCCGCCAGCTGGCCGGCCGCGAGTAGGGTAGGGGCCGATGACCACCACTGTGCTCGCTTCTATACCCTCGCCGTCCATCTCCACTCTTGAGCTGGGCCCCCTGACTATCCACTTCTATGCCCTCTGCATACTGGCGGGCATCGCGGTCTGCATGTGGCTGACCGGCCGCCGCTGGGCTGCCTGGGGTGAAGACCCCGAACGCGTCTGGGACGTTGCCATGTGGGCCATTCCCTCGGGCATTATCGGTGCCCGCCTCTACCACGTGCTCATTACCGACCCCGGCTCCTACTTTGATGCTGGCGCTGACCCCCTTGACGTCTTCAAGATTTGGGAAGGTGGCATCGGTATTATGGGCGCAATTTCGGTCGGTGGCCTGGGCGCCTGGTACGCCTGCCGCCGCTACGGCATTTCGCTGGCTAAGTTCGCGGACGCCGCCGCCCCCGGCATCATGATCGCCCAGGCTATGGGCCGCTGGGGCAACTGGTTTAACCAGGAGCTCTTCGGCAAGCCCACCACCCTGCCCTGGGGCCTGGAAATTTCGGCCACATCGCCCAACTTCCCTGACCAGTACCCGGCGGGCACGCTCTTTCACCCGACTTTTCTCTATGAGTCCCTGTGGAACCTACTCGGCGCGGCCCTGCTGATCGCCCTGGGCCGCCGAGGTATCTTCCAGCTGGGCCAGACCTTCTGGGCCTACGTTGTTTGGTACGGTTTTGGCCGTCTCATGATTGAGACTTTCTTGCGAATCGATACCGCTGAGATGCTGCTGGGGGTTCGCATTCATGTGTGGACTTCTGGTTCTATCTTCTTGCTGGGTATCGTCATGTTCGCGCTGATGGGGCTACGAGCGCGCAGACGCGGCGAGCTCCCGGGTGCCTATATGCAGGGCGCTGTCGTGCCCAGCGCGGACGAGCCCGCCCCGGCGTCCGTCCGCTCCTCCGGCAACTAGCGCACAAGCATAGAAACTGATCCGCACTTATTCTGAAAAGTCCGCAACTAGTTGCGGGCAAATCAGAGTAAGTGCGGATTACTTTTTGCTCTGGGCCAGCCTGGCGTGGCTCTCGGGCTTACCATCTGTGACGGCTGGCTTAGACCCTACTCTTTTTCTCTTGACCCTGCGGATTATCTCGGGGCGAAGAGAGGAGGAGTAGGGTCTTGTTGTATCACTTAACAAATTGATATGTTTGCTTATTACAAGGTAGAGTGAAGGTGCGTATTATGTGAGTGCGTCAATGACTGGTGCAGATTTCACCTGGGTCACGGCGCTCATGGGGCTAGTGGCGGCGCTTCCGTTCGCCGCTGCTGGTTTTAACCGAAACCTGGCTAGGCAGGAGCGTGACGAATACCAGCAGGTGCGATAAGAGGTGGTGTGGAGATATGAAGCGACAGCGTTTACAAGTGCTTCTGTTAGCGGGGGCGATGCTCCTGTCTGGTTGCTCCGCAACTAAACCAAGCATAGATTCAGTGAGCCTGGAACCACCGGCGGATGCTTATGTGTGGACTCCAATTACTGAAGGTTTTGACCGTTCTGAAATAACTCTCTCCCTTGTGCAGGGCAGAGCGTATGTCATTAATGCTCAATGTGGCGGTGAAGAGGGTACCGGCTTTGCTATCGATGTTTTACACGAAGATGGTACGTCTATCGCTAGTTATCAGCTTCAGTGCCCACAGCAAATTAATGAATCTTTAGGTGTGACTAGGGATGAGCGAGTAACTATGGCAGTTTCTGCACTAGACGGAAAAGACCTACCTTCACATAGCTCGTATGCGAGTATTCTGGGCGAGGGCGAATAGCACCTACACGCTAGAACCTAATCCGCACTTGTTCTGAAAAGTCCGCAACTAGTTGCGGGTACATCAGAATAAGTGCGGATTACTTTTTGCCCTGGGCCAGTCTGGTGAGCAGGGTGGACGCGCGGTGGGCCCGCATACCCACCAGTGACGAGTTCGTAGAGTCACTGGGCTTCTGCGTCGAAGCGTAGAGATAGTAGCCAGCCAAAGCGACAACAGTAGCCTGCAAGAACTCGAGCGCAGGACGCCCGGGCGTCGGAATCAGCTCCCTTACCTCGGTGAGGCTCAGGCTAGGGTCGGCGATCAGGGCGTCCGTCGCTACAGAAGCGACGTCAAAGTGGGGATTGCCCACCGTTGCCCAGGGCCAGTCAATCAAAACTGCTTCACCAGTGGGGCGAATCAGAATATTGTCGCCCCTCAGGTCTGTATGTACATAGGAGCTTCCTGCCAAGTGGGCAACCAGGTGCTCATCGACAAAGGCGGCAAACTTGGCAGCCTTCTGGTTGACAAAGGGCAATAGGTCTACCAGCTCATGGTAGGAGTCAGTTCCCTGAACGTAGGCCAGCTGCTCTAGGGTCACACCCTGGGTAAGCTTGTGCCAAAAACCGAGTTCTTCGGTCAGGTCCGCTTCAGTGGTCGGCAGCTTGAGCTCCGCATTCACAGGAACCCGGCTCATGCCGTCCAGGGCCCGAAAAACGGCAGCCAGTTCCTCTCTTTGCCAGGGGTATTCTGGGTGCCGCCCTTCGATATCTTCCAGAAGCAGGGCAGCCCAGGCTGTGCCGTCCGCCCCTGAAAAATCACGGGTGGCGAGGACGGCCGGGGTCGGGGTGTTGCTGGGGAAGGACGCGGTGATGCGGCCCTCCTTGCGGTGTAGGTCAGCTGTTTGTGGGTGAAGGGTGGCGTCAACAGCCTTAAGGAAAGCCTTGCGCCCTGTGCGGGTGACCAGGCGGTCTGCGGTGCCCAGGCTGAACCCACCGCTTTGCGACTCGGCTCTGACTACGGTGTCACCTAGCTCTTCTTCCACCCAGGCCTGCACGGAATGAGGGAGGTCCGCCCAGGTGGCACGCTGGGTAAGGGGCACTGGGGAGGGTATCTGATCACTCATGGCTCTAGCTTAGCTACCTTGCTTTTGGGGGTAATAAATTATTGCCGAACTATAGCCCTTAGGGGTAAAAGCGCCGTAACAGAGTAGAAAAAATATCCACCCCCTGGCGCCTGGATGCTCCCAGAATCTAGGCTTTAAGTGAGCCACAACACTCAATCTGCTGTATTTCTAAGGAGCTCTCACATGGCCACCATGAAAGCTGTTGTTGTTTCTGACCGTCTTGATGGAACCGTGGATATCAAAGATGTGCCCGTACCCGAGGTGGGTCACGGTCAGGTGCTTGCCAAGATTGAATACTCAGGTATCTGCCATACCGACCTGCACGTAGCGGCCAGCGACTTTGGCGAAAAACCCGGTCGTATTCTGGGCCATGAGGGCGTCGGTGTGATTACCGAAGTGGGCCCCGGCGTTGAACACCTTAAAGTAGGCGACCGTGTCTGCGTTCCCTGGTTCTTCAAGGGCTGCGGCTACTGCGAATACTGCACCGACGGCCGTGAAACCTTCTGCCGCTCCGTCATCAATGCGGGCTACACAGCAGATGGTGGCATGAGCGAATACACCCTGCTCTACGCTGACTACACCGTCAAGGTTCCCGATGCTCTCGACCCGGTTGAGGCAACCTCCATCACCTGTGCCGGTGTGACCACATATAAGGCCGTGAAAGAATCAGGCGTCCGCCCGGGTCAGTGGATTGTCTGCTTTGGTGCAGGCGGCCTGGGCAACCTCTCCGTTCAGTACGCCAAGAACGTCTTCGGGGCCCAGGTTATTGCCGTTGACCTTAATGAAGACAAGCTGCTGCTGGCTAAGGACAGCGGGGCAGATGTGGTCATCAACGCTAAGAATGTCGAAGACGTCGTGGAAGAAATCAAGAACACCACTGGCGGGGCTGGTGCCCACGTTGCGGTAGTAACTGCGGTAGCTAAGGCTGCCTTTAATCAGGCTGTTGATTCCGTCCGCGCCGGTGGCACCGTGATTGCTGTTGGCCTACCCACCGAGTCTATGGATCTCAACATCCCCCGCCTGGTGCTCGACGGTATCAAGGTGCAAGGTTCCCTGGTGGGTACCCGCCAGGATCTCGCCGAGGCCTTCGAATTTGGCGCCCAGGGGCGCGTCAAGCCCGTGGTTCAGCTGCGCCCGGTCGAAGATGCCCAGGCAATCTTTGACGAAATGCATGCCGGCTTAATTGACGGACGCATGGTGCTCGACTTTACGGGGGCAACCCGCTAAATCGCCTACCGTTGGGTGGGGTTCTGGGGTTTTCCAGGCCCCACTTTTCTACTCTCTATATGAAATATTTATCTCGCATATCAAGATTCAAAGTTTCAAGTCTGTTTCATTTTGCCATCCCTGCGTAACGTCACCCTTTGAATAATTACGCAAAATATTCATGACCTAATCCGGTTTTGCCTAGGTCATACGGGCTCAATTTCTAGACAAAAAGCGTATCTAGTAGGGGAGCGGCCCCAATCCCACCCGTGTAACACCCAGCCGCCTGTTGAATCTTTACACGCAGGGGCGTATAAATTTACACATACGTAACGAAGTCTCTAGAGACTGATGGAAGATTGCTCTCGCACCTACCCGAATGCGAGGCGAACCGCAGGCTCAGGCCCCCACCCGGGCGTCCTTGAGTCACCACACGCTCCATCGTCACAGCGAGGCGACCACCGACATCTTGTGCTGCAAGGGAGCGGCTAAACCGCAGGCGTCCTGTGCCATCAGCTCCCGCGCGCCAGCCGTTTAGCCCACTCCACCGGCACCAGAGCCCAACGTAAGTAGGAACGGCCCACATGAGTCACACCACGCTCGGCAGTGCAGTCCACGCCGATAAGACCTTCACCCAGGACCCCCACACCCTCGGGCACGCCCCTTCACCCTTCACCACCTTTGCTTCCATTCCCGAGGCTACCGGGCTTTACAGCCCGGAGAATGAAAAGGACGCCTGCGGTCTGGCCATGATTGCCACCCTGCGCGGCACCCCCGGCCACGACATCGTCGATCACGCGCTGACAGCCCTGCGCCGCTTGGAGCACCGCGGTGCTGTGGGCGCGGACGAGGGTACCGGCGACGGCGCCGGTATTCTGCTGCAGATTCCCGATGCCTTCCTGCGCGAGGTCGTGGACTTTGAGCTGCCCGAACTCGGTAAGTACGCCGTGGGTACCGCCTACCTGCCCACCGGCGGTGAGAACGCCGAGGAGCTCAAAGAGGGTCTGACCCAGATTGCCCAGCGCGAGGGTCTGCGCGTGCTCGGCTGGCGCGAGGTGCCGGTCAAGGCAGATATCGTCGGTAAGGCTGCCCGCGAGGTCATGCCCTACTTCGTACAGATGTTTATCGCAGAGGCATCCGGTGAAGACCTGGACGCCGTCAACGCCCCCTTCACCGGGCACATCCCCGTCATTAACCTGGACGAAGATTCAGAGCGCCGCCAGCTCGATCAGAAGGCTTTCCGCGTGCGCAAGCGGGCCCAGCACAAGCTCGGCGTCTACTTCCCGTCCTTCTCATCGCGTACCATCGTCTACAAGGGCATGCTGACCACCGCGCAGCTTGAACCCTTCTACCCGGATCTCTCCGACCCGCGTTTTGCCACCAAGCTGGCGATCGTCCACTCGCGTTTCTCGACCAACACCTTCCCCTCCTGGCCCCTGGCCCAGCCCTTCCGCACCATCGCCCACAACGGCGAAATCAACACGGTCAAGGGCAACCGCAACTGGATGCGCGCTCGCCAGTCCCAGCTCAAGTCCCCGGTTCTGGGCCGCAACCCCGAAGAGCTCTTCCCCATTTGCTCGGTGGGTGCCTCTGACTCCCAGAGCTTCGATGAAGTTGCAGAACTGCTGATGCTCTCGGGGCGTTCGGCTGCCCAGGTGCTCATGATGATGGTTCCTGAGGCCTGGGAAAACCACGAAACCATGGACGAGGACCGCCGCGCCTTCTACCGCTACCACTCCTCCCTCATGGAGCCCTGGGACGGCCCTGCCGCGATTGCTTTTACGGACGGCGACAACGTCGGCTCCGTCCTGGACCGCAATGGTCTGCGCCCCGGCCGCTACTGGGTCACCGACGAGGGCCTGGTCATTCTGGCCTCTGAGGTCGGCGTGGTCGACATGCCCGAAGAGAAGATTGTTGAGAAGGGCCGAGTTTCGCCCGGCAAGATGTTCTTCGTTGATACCAAGGCAGGACGCCTGGTGCCCGACGAAGAGGTTAAGGCAGCGGTTGCTGCCGAGCAGCCCTGGAAGCAGTGGGCCGATGAGAACATCGTCGACCTGGCCGACCTGCCCGAGCGCGAGCACATCCGCGCCTCCCGTAAGTCGATCCTCAAGCGTCAGCAGACCTTCGGCTACACCGAAGAAGAGCTGCGGAAGATTCTCGCCCCGATGGCCAAGACCGGTGCTGAGCCCATCTACGCCATGGGCACTGACACCCCCATTGCGGTGCTGTCCACCCGCCACCGCCTGCTCTTTGACTACTTCGTGCAGTCCTTTGCCCAGGTGACCAACCCGCCGCTGGACTCCATCCGTGAAGAGCTGGTAACCAGCCTCAAGACCTCTATCGGTGCCGACGGCAACCTGCTGCGCAACGGCCGGGTTAAGGTGCAGCACGTTGGGCTGAACTTCCCCGTCATCAACAACGATGAACTCGACAAGATCGCTCATATCGAGGACGAGGACGGCATGCCCGCCGCCCTCAAGGTCAGCGGTCTGTACCCGGCCCACGGGGGAGAGGACGCCCTACGGGCCCGTATCGCTGAAATCTGTGAAAAGGTGTCAGCTGCGGTAGAGCGCGGTGTGCAGTTCCTGATTCTCTCTGACCGTAACTCTAATGGCGCCTGGGCCCCCATTCCCTCCTTGCTGCTGACCAGCGCCGTCCACCACCACCTGCTGCGTTCAGCAACCCGCACCAAGGTTGCTCTGATCGTTGAAGCCGGTGACGTGCGTGAAGTCCACCACGTTGCTACCCTCATTGGCTACGGTGCCTCAGCCGTCAACCCCTATCTGGCTATGGAATCGGTTGAAGAGCTGGTCGCCCAGGGCGAGATCACTGGAGTGACCGAGTCTGAGGCGGTCTACAACCTGATTAAGGCTTTGGGTAAGGGCCTGCAGAAGATTATGTCCAAGATGGGCATCTCCACCGTCTCCTCCTACTGTGGTGCCCAAACCTTTGAGGCCCTGGGCCTGTCCCAGAGCCTGGTTGACCAGTACTTCACCGGCACCCACTCCCAGATGGACGGCGTGGGGCTGAACGTCATTGAAGCTGAGGTCCGTAAGCGTCACCACGATGCCTACCCCGACGACGGCGTTGCCGTGCCCCACCGTGCCCTGGAAACCGGCGGCGAATATGACTGGCGTCGCGAGGGCCCGCCCCACCTCTTCAATCCCCAGACCATCTTCCGTCTGCAGCACTCCACTAAGACCCGCCGCTACGACATCTTCAAGTCCTACACCAAGCTGGTCGATGACCAGGCCAAGGACCTGATGACCCTGCGCGGCCTCTTCACCTTCACCGAAGACCGCACCCCCATCTCCATTGACGAGGTGGAACCCGTCAGTGAGATCGTCAAGCGCTTCTCCACCGGTGCTATGAGCTACGGCTCTATCTCCAAGGAGGCCCACGAGACCCTGGCCATTGCCATGAACCGCCTGGGCGCTAAGTCCAATACCGGTGAGGGCGGTGAGGATGTCGACCGTCTGCTGGACCCCGAACGTCGTTCTGCCATCAAGCAGGTCGCCTCCGGCCGTTTCGGCGTGACCTCCCTCTACCTGACCAACGCCGATGACATCCAGATCAAGATGGCTCAGGGCGCTAAGCCCGGTGAGGGCGGCCAGCTCATGGCCCAGAAGGTCTACCCCTGGGTAGCCAAGACCCGCCACTCCACCCCCGGCGTCTCCCTGATTTCGCCCCCGCCCCACCACGATATTTACTCCATCGAGGACCTTGCCCAGCTGATCTACGACTGCAAGCGAGCCAACCCGTCCGCCCGTGTGCACGTGAAGCTGGTCTCCGAAATCGGTATCGGTACCGTGGCAGCGGGCGTCACCAAGGCTAAGGCCGACGTCGTGCTCATCTCGGGCCACGACGGCGGCACCGGCGCAGCCCCGCTCAACTCCCTCAAGCACGCAGGTGCCCCCTGGGAGCTCGGCCTGGCCGAAGCACAGCAGACCCTCATGATCAACGGCCTGCGCGACCGCGTGGTGGTGCAGGCGGACGGCCAGCTCAAGACCGGACGCGACGTCATCATCGCCGCCCTGCTCGGTGCCGAAGAATACGGCTTCGCCACCGCACCCCTGGTCGTTGAAGGCTGCATCATGATGCGCAAGTGCCACCTGGATACCTGCCCCGTGGGCGTTGCCACCCAGAACCCCGACCTGCGTGCCCGCTTCACCGGTCAGGCCGACCATGTGGTCAACTTCTTCGAATTCATCGCTGAAGAAGTGCGCGAATACCTGGCCCAGCTAGGCTTCCGCACCCTGGATGAGGCCATCGGCCACGCCGAGGTACTCGACATGTCTCAGGCTATTGACCACTGGAAGGCAGACGGGCTCGACCTGTCCAAGGTACTGACCTCAACTGCCGTTGACTACGAGGGGCAGGGCATCCGCCACCTCAAGGACCAGGACCACGAACTGGACCAGCACATCGACAACACCTTCATTGCAGCTGCCCAGGACACCCTGTGCGCTCGCACCCCGGTCACCATTGACTCACCGGTGGTCAATACCGACCGCTCCGTGGGCACCATGCTGGGCCACACCGTCACCAAGACCTTCGGTATTGAGGTGCTGGACCACGACTCTATCACCCTCAACCTCACCGGCCACGCGGGCCAGTCCCTCGGCGCCTTCCTGCCGCAGGGCATCACCATCCGCCTGACCGGCGACTCCAATGACTACGTGGGCAAGGGCCTCTCCGGCGGCCGCATTATCGTGGCTCCGGACGCCGCAGCCCCCCTGGTTGCCGAAGAGAACGTGGTAGCCGGTAACGTCATTGGCTACGGTGCCACTAGCGGTGAAATGTTCATCCGCGGTATCGTCGGTGAGCGCTTCCTGGTACGTAACTCCGGTGCCACTGCCGTTGTTGAAGGCATCGGCGATCACGGCTGCGAATACATGACCGGTGGCAAGGCCCTGATTCTGGGCTCAACCGGCCGTAACTTCGGCGCGGGCATGAGCGGCGGTACCGCCTACGTACTCGACCTCGATATGGCTAAGGTCAACAAGCAGTCCCGCGAATCCGGCGAACTAGGCTTCCTGGAACTAACCGAGGACGACCGTGCCGAAGTTGCCCAGCTGCTGACCCGCCACCGCACCGAGACCGGCTCAACCCTGGCGTCCGCCCTGCTGGAAGACCTGGAGGGCACCTACGCCCGCATCACCAAGGTGCTCCCGCGCGACTTCGCCGCCGTACAAGCTATCCGTGCCGAGGCCGAAGCCGCCGGCGAAGACACCGAATCCATGCAGGTTTGGAACAAGATTTTGGAGGTGACCGCTCGTGGCTGATCCCCGCGGTTTTCTGAAAGTAACCACCCGTCAAGACCGACCCAAGCGCCCCGTCCCCGTGCGCATCCTTGACTGGAACGAGGTGCAGGTCGCCCAGAACTCAGCGGTTCTCAAGACCCAGGCCTCCCGCTGCATGGACTGCGGCGTTCCCTTCTGCCACGTCGGCTGCCCCCTCGGCAACCTGATTCCCGAATGGAACGACCTGACCTGGCGGGAGCAAACCGAAAAGGCCGTAGAGCGCCTGCACGCAACCAACAACTTCCCCGAGTTCACCGGACGCGTCTGCCCGGCTCCCTGCGAAACCTCCTGTGTGCTGGGTATCAACCAGCCTGCGGTGACCATCAAGCAGATTGAATACACCATCGCTGAGCAGGCCTTCGAGGGCGGCTACATCGAGCCCATTATGCCCGACCGCATGCTCGATAAGACCGTGGCAGTAGTCGGTTCAGGCCCCGCCGGTCTAGCCGCAGCCCAGCAGCTCACCCAGGCAGGCTTCACCGTTGCTGTCTTCGAACGCGACGACAAGGTAGGCGGCCTGCTGCGCTACGGCATCCCCGACTTCAAGCTGGAAAAAGATATCGTTGACCGCCGTATCGAGGTCATGAAGGCAGAAGGCACCCGCTTCCGCACCGGCATTGAAATCGGCAAGGACATCACCTGGGACGACCTCAAGCGCCGCTACGATGCCGTCATCGTTGCCACCGGCGCCACCGCCCCCCGCGCCCTGCCCATCCCCGGGGCCGACCTGGACGGCGTCCACTACGCCATGCCCTACCTGACCGAAGCCAACCGCGTGGTAGCCGGCGACCTTGCCGCCCCCACCATCGACGCAGCGGGTAAGCACGTGATCGTACTCGGTGGCGGCGACACCGGCTCAGACTGCATCGGCACCGCCGTCCGCCAGGGAGCTGCCTCCATCACCACCCTGGCCATCGGCGCCCAGCCCCCGGCAGACCGCGCCGACCACGAGCCCTGGCCCATGTTCCCCAAGGTCTTCGAGGTATCCTCATCCCACGAAGAAGGTGGCGAACGCAAGTACCTGGCCTCAACCGTCGAATTCGTGGGCGAAAACGGTAAACTCACCGGCCTCAAGGTCGCAGAAACCGAATACCTACCCGACGGCCGCCGCGTGCCCAAGGCAGGCACCGAACACGTGATCCCCGCTGACCTGGTCTTCCTGGCCCTGGGCTTCACCGGCCAGGAAAACGATGCCATCACCACCCAGGTCGGCGCCGAACTAGACCGCCGCACCAACGTGGCCCGCGACGAGAACTACATGACCAACATCCCCGGCGTCTTCTCCTGCGGCGACGCCGGACGCGGCCAGTCCCTGGTCGTCTGGGCAATTGCCGAAGGACGGGCCTGCGCAGCAGCTGTTGAAAAGCACCTGACCGGCTCCACCGAGCTGCCCTCACCGGTAGCCCCCAGTGACCGGGCAATTGATTTGGCGCTCTAGCTAGAAAGGGAGGCAGATTCACAGCGAAGCTGCTGGCTCGGATGAAGTGAGTGGGTGCGTAGCACCGCAAGAGCGAACGCAATCCGCCGCAAGGCGGGGCGTGAATCGCTCGTGAGCGAAGCGAACCGGCGAGAGGGTCGGCAGCGAGCGTGAATCTGCCTCCCTTTTCGAACAAAACCGATAAAAGAAACCGGCCCCGCCCCAGTCATATCACTGGGGCGGGGCCGGTTTTCTGCGTGAGCTTTAGCTTTCCCTTAGGCCAGGGCAGCTACTTCCTGCACCAGGGGAGCGATCTGCTCTTCGCTGGAGTAATCCACTGTCTTTTGGGTGAAACTGTCGAGCATCTGCTGGTTGGCCTCAGATTTCTTGGGCAGGGCAGCAATGGCTGAGCGGATGCCCACCATCACGGTCTTGTGCTTGAAAGAAAGCCGGGTGTGGTCCAGCCCGCCGCGCAGGTGGTAGGTGTCCAGGGCGTCCTGAACCAGGCTCTCACCCAGATTCTTGGCCAGCAGGGCATCAAGCTTCTGCTGGCTTGCTCCTGCCAGGCCGCTAAAGGAGACTGTAAAGAGGGCGTAGGGCTTGGACCGTAGCTCCTGCTCGTACTTTTTCAGCTCCTGGGCGCCGGTGAGAAAGCCGCCGTAGTCGCTCAGGCCTGCTACGAGCACGTCCGTATCTGCTACGGCGCGTTCGGTCAGAGCATCCAGGGGAAGTAACTGCACGGTGTACTGCCCTTCAAGCTGCTGCTCAGCCCAGCGGGCGTACTGCTCGGTATAGCCGTACTGGCTCCCGTAGGTAATGAGGAGAGTTTTCATGACTAGGAGGCTGCGATGTCGGTCAGGTAGGTTTCGACCTCGGCGATCAGGGGCTTAGTCCAGTCGCGGTTGGTGTGGTCAGCGCCGCCGTTTTCGAAGGCTTCGATCAGCTGCTTGTCGTACTCGTTCTGCTTGGGCTTGAGCTTGTAGGCGGTCTTGACGCCGGTCAGGGCGGTCTTGTGGAGCTTAGACATTTCGTCCATCTTGAGGCCCCCGCGGAAGTGGAAGGCGGGGCGGTCGCCGGCGACGTCTGCCTTGTAGCTCTTCATGACGCGCTCGTCCAGGTAGGAGCGGGGGTAAACCTCGGTGCCGTTGAAGGAGACGGTGTAGAAGACGCGGTTGGGCACCTTGAGCATGGCTTCGCGGCGCTTGCGCAGGGTGGGGGCGCCGGTGAGGAAGCCACCCAGGTAGCTGGCGCCGACGATGAGTACGTCGGCTGCTTCGATCATCTCGTCGGTTGCTTCGGCAACGGGGGAGAGGGAGACCTGGGGGGCGGACGCGTGGGCGCGCAGGTCTTCTGCGATCCAGTGGGCGTAGCGTTCGGTGTGGCCGTAGGTGGAGCCGAAGAGGATCAGGACGTTGGGGGTAGGCATGGGCACTCTTTCGTTTGTTTGCGGGCCGGTGGCTTACCGGGGCTTCTGCATACAGAATACCGCGCTACCGGTGTGTGTTCTCAAAGCTGACAAGCTAGATGACATATTTTGTTTGTTTATGACTGTTTATGTGTGTTTTGGTGGGGTTTGTGTCGAATATTTACACAAAAAGTGCCCAATGCCTCCACCAAAACCTCACGAAACAACGTATAATGAGGTGTGGACATGTTGGTTTCATGCTGACTATCTGTGAATATGTTGGTTGTTGATTCCCTATCGACAGAAACCGCACCAAAGGTTCTCAGACCCCTACAAACCTAAGGTTGATTGATGAGACGCGCAAAGATTGTTTGTACTATTGGCCCCGCAATTTCCGCACCCGAGAAGATTGCAGCGGCTATCGAAGCGGGCATGAACGTCGCCCGCCTGAACATGAGCCACGGTGACCACGAGGTTCACACCAACTCATACGCAACCATCCGCGAGCAGGCTGAAAAGCTTGGTCGCAACGTCGCGATTCTCGCCGACCTTCAGGGCCCCAAGATTCGCCTCGAAACCTTCAAGAACGGCGCCGAGGTGCTCGAACCCGGTGATACCTTCAAGATCACCACTGAAGACGTTGAAGGTACCAAGGAAATCTGCGGCACCACCTTCAAGGGCCTGCCCGGCGACGTCAAGCCCGGCGACACCCTGCTGATTGACGACGGTAAGATCCGCCTCGAAGCTATCGAGGTTAACGAGACCACCGTGACCACCCGCGTCATCGTCGGTGGCCCCATCTCCAACAACAAGGGCATCAACCTGCCCGGCGTTGCTGTCTCCATTCCCGCCCTGACCGAAAAGGACGAGCGCGACCTGCGTTTTGCCCTGAACCTGGGTGTTGACATTATTGCTCTCTCCTTCGTCCGCTCCGGCGACGACATCCAGCGCGTTCACGAAATCATGGCAGAAGAGGGCCGCAAGATTGCCGTCATCGCCAAGATTGAAAAGCCCCAGGCTGTTGAAAACCTGCAGGATATCGTCGATAAGTTCGACGGCATCATGGTAGCCCGTGGTGACCTGGGTGTGGAATTCCCCCTCGAAGAGGTTCCCCTGGTACAGAAGCGCGCCATTGAACTGGCCCGCCGCTGGGCAAAGCCCGTCATCGTGGCAACCCAGGTGCTGGAAACCATGATTCAGAACCCCACGCCCACCCGTGCAGAGGCCTCCGACTGCGCTAACGCTATCCTCGATGGCGCCGACGCCGTCATGCTCTCCGGTGAAACCTCAGTGGGTAAGTACCCCATCATCACCATCCAGACCATGGCTCGCATCATCAAGTCCACCGAAGAGCGCGGCCTCTTCCGCGTTCCCGAACTGGGCACCTCACCCCGCACCCGTGGCGGCGCTATCACCCGCGCAGCTGTGAACATTGCTGACCAGCTGGATGTTAAGTACATCGCTACTTTCACCCAGTCCGGTGACACCGCCCGCCGTCTGGCCCGCCTGCGTCCGGCCAAGCCCGTGCTGGCTCTGACCCCTGAGCCCTCCGTCCGCGCCTTCCTGTCCCTGCTGTGGGGTGTTGAAGCTGCTGTTTCACCCACCGCTAAGGACACCGACGAGATGACCGCCGTGGTTGACCGCTACATGCTGGCCAACGGCCTGGCTGAAGCCAACGACATGATTGTCATGGCAGCCGGTTCACCTCCCGGCGTTGCTGGCTCCACCAACACCGTCAAGGTCCACCGCGTTGGTGACCTTGATGATGCCGGCGCTGTGCTGCCTGAAGCTCGCGAAACTGTCGGTCCCTTCACTGACTAAGAGATAAGCGGCTCCTTGAAGCCACGCTAAGGGCCCCGTCACTTCAAGACCTGAAGTGGCGGGGCCCTTGTCTCTGTAGACTAGCTGATATGACAAATACTTTTCTCACTCGCTCCACCGTTATCGATGCGCCCCTTGAGCGCGTCCGCTCCCAGATTGAGGACCTGCACGCCTGGGAAAACTGGTCGCCCTGGCAGGAACTTGACCCCGCCATGCAGCAGACCTACTCGGGTGCCGAGAGCGGCGTGGGCGCAAAGATGGCCTGGGTTGGTAACAAGAAGGCCGGTGAGGGCCGCATGACTGTAGTGACGGTGGAGGACAACCTGGTTGAGGTTGATATTGAGTTCATCAAACCTTGGGCTGCTCAGAACCGTAGCCACTTCAAGCTGCAACCTACCGAAGGCGGCACTGCTGTTGCCTGGTCCATGAGCGGTGAGCAGAACCTGATGATAAAGGTAATGTTCAAGGTCTTTAACATGCAAAAGCGCATCGGTGCTGATTTTGAGCGCGGGCTGGCCCGCCTTAAGGCGGCAGCAGAGGGTTAGGACGCCCGCCTCACTCGGTTGCCTGCGGGAAGTCCTTCGTCATATAGGGGTCATAGTTGCCTATTATGGTTGATGAATGAACTTTAACCTGCCTGACAGGCGTAGACTTGTTGTGGTGATTCAGGACCGGAGATTTGGTTTTGAATCGAACCGCCGTAGGAACCACAAGATCAAAGCCTAGCTTCGGTCTTGTCTCCTCACCAGCCCGCCCGCCCCTCTGGGGTGGGTGGGTTTTTTGGGTTAGCAGGACAGAAGGTGTGTCCCCACTCGCTAGAACACAAGAAAATCAGCCCCGCACGTTAGCCCCTGCCTGAAATGCAACCACCGAACCAAACGAGACGGAAAAACCAGAGCCGGAACCACCCGCGCCCGTGCCTGTGAGCGTGCACCAAATCGCCGAACGTGCACCGGGCAAATACACGCTCAGCGATATCACGCACGCTCACTTATGAAGGCAGACAGCACAAGGGCTGCACTATGAGAAAACCCCCGGCAGTACCTGGCCAAGTCCGCACCGACATCAGCGCTCAGACCCACCTCAAAAATTCCCGGGGTGGGACACACTTTTCTGCCTATAACCCCTAATGTCCCCCCAATAGCCTAACCCTCACGTCAACAAAAAACCCTCTCCCGTCAACAGGAGAGGGTTTGTATCGTTCTGATTAGGCGTTTTATGGTGCCCAAGGTGGGACTCGACCCCACACTCCGAAGAACCGCAATGCAAGTGATGGGCTGGTCCTCCATGTCCATGCTCAACCGCTACCAGCAGGTGCTCGACGAAATGGAACGCGAGGCAGTCGCAAAGATGGGCGGAGCTATCTTCGACGTCGCACTGGCCGACGACGAAGAATACGAATAGAGAAGAGCGAAGCCCCGGACCCTGTTATGAACTAGCCCCCGAAAGTTGGACTGGTTTAATCCTAGACCGTCAGGGCTGCCAAAGCCTGGCTCCGATACCCCATCGGA